>JAQGLR010000202.1 GCA_028292765.1 Massilia sp.
CCTTCCTGCGCGCGCTGCTGCGCCAGCCGACCGAGTACACACCGGTGTGGCTGATGCGGCAGGCGGGGCGTTACCTGCCGGAGTACCGCGCCACGCGCGCGCGCGCCGGTTCGTTCCTGGGCCTGGCCAAGAACCCGGACTACGCCACCGAAGTGACGCTGCAGCCGCTCGACCGCTATGCGCTGGATGCCTCGATCCTGTTCTCGGACATCCTGACCGTGCCCGACGCGATGGGCCTGGGCCTGTATTTCGCCGACGGCGAAGGCCCGAAGTTCGAGCGCCCGCTGCGCCTTGAGGCCGACGTGATGGCGCTTCAAGTGCCCGACATGGCCTCGCTCGACTACGTGTTCAAGGCCGTCACGCAGATCCGCACCGAGATCAATGGCCGCGTGCCGCTGATCGGCTTCTCGGGCAGCCCGTGGACGCTGGCCTGCTACATGGTCGAAGGCCAGGGCTCGCGCGAATTCCACACCATCAAAAAGATGCTGTACGAGCGCCCGGACCTGATGCAGCGCATCCTCGACATCAACGCCACCGCCGTCGCCCAGTACCTGAACGCGCAGATCGACGCCGGCGCCCAGGCTGTGATGATCTTCGATTCCTGGGGCGGTGCGCTGGCCGATGGCGCCTACCAGGAGTTCTCGCTGCGCTACATGGAGAGGGTGCTGGGCCAGCTCCAGCGCGAAAAGGACGGCGTGCGCATTCCGGCCATCGTGTTCACCAAGGGCGGCGGCATCTGGCTCGACGAAATGGCGAATAGCGGCGCCGATGCGCTGGGCCTGGACTGGACCGTGAACCTGGGCCGCGCCCGTGCGCTGGTCGGCGAGCGCGTCGCCCTGCAGGGCAACCTCGATCCGGCCATCCTGTTCGCGTCCCCGGAGCAGATCCGCGCGGAGGTCGAGCGCTCGCTGACCGCCTACGGCATGCCGTCGCACGGTTCCGGCCACGTGTTCAACCTCGGTCACGGCATTTCGCAATTCACCCCGCCGGAGTCGGTGACGGCGATGGTGGAAGCAGTGCACAACTTCAGCCGCCGCCAGCGCGCCGGTCAAGCGTGAAAATGCGCTTGCACTGCGACACGCCGGCGCATACCGGCTTGTCGCAGAGCCAGTTTTCAAGCGTTCGCACTGCACAAAAATCACACTTGTTCACATGTTGTAAAACTATGGGTTTCAGGCCTGTGGACATGTACACTATTCTGTAGGGCGAGCTAAGCCGTTGAAAACACTGGGTTTTATCTCGGCTATGCACGAGAAATAACCAGCGGGAAGCGCATTTTGCGTAGCAGAAATGATGGCTTGTTCACCCTTGTTCACAAAGTTATCAACAGGCCAGACAGCTCATCGGCAAAATCTCCTGCGTTGACAAGCACTTACCGTATGCATCGTAGATAATTGTTTAAATCGTCACAGCGCGCGTCTATTTACAGAAAGCAAAAACACAGTTATACACAATCGTTGCGATAAAGGAAGGTAGTTGCTGTGGACTACTTTGATGGTGCTAAGTCATTGAATTTGCATGATTTATTTCTCCATAGTTTTAATTTAACAACGGCTGATTTGACTTAACGTAAACTTCTCCATGGGTCAAGCGCTTCATTCTCCACAAAGTTGTCCACAGCCTCGGGTATAAGGTCAAGATTGTCGTACTGCATTCTTCAAATCGCGCTCGATACGCCGCTCAACAGCGTGTTCGACTATGGCTGGCCGCATGAAGGCGATGCTGCGCCGCAGGTTGGCCAGCTGGCGCTGGTCAGTTTCGGGCGGCGCGAAGTCGTCGGCCTGATCGTCGCCATCGTGGCCGAGAGCGAGGTCCCGGCCGACAAGCTGAAAAACGCGATCGCCGTGCGCAGCCAGCTCGCGCCTTTGTTACCGCAGTGGCTGGCGCTGGCGGGCTTCGCGGCCGACTATTACCAGCGCCCGCTGGGCGAGGTGGCGCTGCCGGGCCTGCCGAAAAATTTGCGGGTGCCGACCACCGTCGCCCTCGACCGCGCGCTGAAGAAAATGGCGAAGCTGCCGCCGCCCGGCGACCCGGCGCCGCTCGGCATGCCGCCCCTGAACGCCTCCCAGCAGCAGGCGGCCGATGCCATCGGCGGGGCAAGCGGCTTCACGCCGGCGCTGCTGTACGGCGTCACCGGCAGCGGCAAGACCGAGGTCTACCTGCAGGCCTGCGCCCAGGTGCTGGCGCGCGACCTGGATGCCCAGATCCTGATCCTGGTCCCGGAAATCAACCTGACCCCGCAGCTGGAAGGGAACATCCGCGCGCGCTTCCCGGGCCTGATGCTCGCCACGCTGCACAGCAGCCTGTCCGAGGGCGAGCGCATGCTGCACTGGCTCGCCGCGCACCAGGGCCAGGCGCGCATCGTGCTGGGCACGCGCCTGGCGATCCTCGCCTCGCTGCCCCATTTGCAGCTGATCGTCATCGACGAGGAACACGACCCCTCGTATAAACAGCAGGAAGGGCTGCGCTACTCGGCGCGCGACCTGGCCGTATGGCGCGCGCGCCAGCTGGCGATCCCGATCGTGCTCGGCTCCGCCACGCCGTCGCTGGAAAGCTGGCACCACGACTTCACCGGCCGCTACCGCAAGCTGGAACTGCGCGAGCGCGCCGTGCGCGACGCCGTACTGCCGACCGTGCGCCTGCTCGACATGGAACGCGACAAGCCGAAGGACGGGCTTACCGCAGGCCTATTAGGCGCCTTGCGCCAGCGCCTGGAGCGCGGCGAGCAGTCGCTGCTGTTCCTGAACCGGCGCGGCTACGCGCCGGTCATCACCTGCGAGGCCTGCGGCTGGATCAGCAACTGCACGCGCTGCACCTCCTTCATGGTGCTGCATAAACCCGAACACCGGCTGCGCTGCCACCACTGCAGCCTCGAACTGCGCATCCCCCGGCACTGCCCTACCTGCGGCAACGTCGACCTGCAGCCGCTCGGGCGCGGCACCCAGCGCTTCGAGGAAGGCTTGACGGCGATGTTCCCCGAGGCGCGCATCCTGCGCATCGACGCCGACTCGACGCGCAAGAAGGGCAGCGCCCAGGAGGCCTTCGACACGGTGCACCGCGGCGAAGTCGACATCCTGATCGGCACCCAGATGGTCGCCAAGGGCCACGATTTCAAAAAGCTGACCCTGGTCGGCATCCTGAACCC
>JAQGLR010000207.1 GCA_028292765.1 Massilia sp.
AGCGCCGCGTCGCTGTGCGCGATCTTCACGGCAGCGCCCAGCGACTCGGCCTCGCGCGCCAGCGTGGGGCTGGCGGGCAGGAGCGAGGCCAGGGCAAACGCCAGCGTGCGGCTGAGCAGTTCGCGCAACAGGCGCGTATCCTTGCTTTCCATGCCGTAGGTGACGCCTGGCGGAATGCCGCGCTTCAGGTGTTTTTCGACCAGTTGCGACAGGGCGCGCGCATAGCCGTCCCAGTCGCGCTGCTGGACCGCGCGGTTCAGGCGGCGGCCATAATCGGCCAGCTCGCCGGGCGTCTCGGTCAGTTGCGTGGCGAAGCCGCCCAGCACTTCTTCCGGGGCGGGGCCCGACAAGGGCAGGGGGGCCGGGGCGGGCGGCGCAATCCCGGCGATCTCGTTGTAGATGTCGCGGTAGGCCTCGGGCGTGGGGGCAACCCGGCGCGTCGCCAGGCGCCTGAAGGCTTCCCGGGCGATGTCGACGGGATTCTGGGCGGGTGGCGGGAGCGGTGAACTCGGGTTCGGCATGGTGACGCACAAGGCATTGACTGATTATCCCGATGATAAGCAGTTTTTCCTTTCGTCATTGAGCGAAAAGAAGCCGGAAAGCATCTTACTTAACGGCAATGCTTGTCAGGCATCCTGCCTTGGTCACCTGCATACGCGCCTATTCGACCAGCTGGTTGCGGATTGCGTAGTGGGTCAGCTCGGCGCTGGTTTTGAGGTTCATCTTCGCCAGCAGGCGCGTGCGGTATTCGCTGACCGTCTTTACCGACAGCGACAGTTCGCGCGCGATTTCGCTCACCGTCTTGCCGGAAGCGATCATCGTCATCGTCTGGAACTCGCGGTCGGACAGGCTTTCGTGCGCGGGGGCGTCGTGGTCGGCGCCGACCTGGCTGGCCAGCGCCTGGGCCAGCGTGGCGCTGACGTATTTCTGGCCACCGGCCACCTGGCGGATCGCCGTGACGAGCTCGCGCGGCGCGCTCTGCTTGGTGAGATAACCGGCGGCGCCGGCCTTTAACGCGCGGATCGCGTACTGGTCTTCGCGGTGCATCGACAGCATCAGCACGGCCAGGTCGGGCCGCTCCTGCTTGAGCTGTTTCAGCACTTCGATGCCGTTGCGGTCGGGCATGGAAATGTCGAGCAGGATGACGTGGCAGCGCGACTTGCGGAACAGCTTGATGGCATCGAGCCCATTCTCGGCCTCGCCGGCGACGACGATGTCGCCCTGCTCGGCCAGGATTTGCTTCAGTCCCTCGCGCACGATGGCATGGTCGTCGGCGATGAAAACGCGGATGGTGGCTTTGTCGGTCATTGTTGCCTGGGTTCGCTGCGGGCGCCCCGGTTCGGAACCGGGGCGGGGGCCAGCCTGATCTTGATGGCCACCATCGTGCCACCTCCGGGCGCCGCCGACAAGGTCAACGTGCCGCCCAGCGCGCGTGCCCGCTCGCTCATGCCGCGCAAGCCGAAAGAATGGGGCTTCAGGCGGTCGGCCGGCGCAATGCCGCGGCCGTTGTCGCAGATGGAAAGCAGGAGGTGCTGGCGCACGCGGCGCAAGCTGACCGTGACGCGGGTGGCGGCCGCATGCTTGGCGACATTCGTCAGCGCTTCCTGGAAAATACGGAACAGCGCGGCCGCATGGTCCGGGTCGAGTTCCGGGTCGAGATCGAGCTCGCGCTCGGCGCTGCGGAAGTCGCAGGCGATGCCCGCGCCTTTTTCGAATTCGCGCGCCTGCCACTCGAGGGCGGCGACGATGCCGAGATCGAGCGTCGAGGGCCGCAGATCGAGCGAGATGCGGTGCACCGCCTCGATCGTGCGGTCGACCAGGTCGTCGAGGTAGGTGGCCTTTTCGAGCAATTGCGGCTGTTCGGGCGGCAGGCGGGCGGCGAGCATCGATAAAGCCATCTTGATGGCCGTCAGGTTGCCGCCGAGGTCATCATGGATTTCGCGTGCGATGCGGGCCCGTTCCTGTTCCTTCACCTGCTCGATGTGGTCGGTCAGTTCGGCCAGCCGGGCGCGCGAACGCAACGCGTCCTGCTGCTCGTTCTTGCTGTCGGTGATGTTGGTCATGATGCCGTCCCACTGCACGGCGGCATCGAGCGCGGCATGCGGCGTGGCGCGCAGGTTGATCCATTTGACGTCTTTCCAGGCGTCGATCCAGATCCGGCCTTCCCAGTTCCAGCTTGATAAGCTGATCTTCGACACCGCCATCGCCTCCAGGTAGCCCTTGCGGTCTTCCGGCAACACCAGGCGCAGGAACAGGTCGGGGTCGGCCTGCAGCTCAAGCGGCTGCACCCCGAGCAGCGGCGCGCAGCCTCCGCTCAGGTAGGGAAACGCGTGGGTGCCGTCGGCGTGCAGCAGGAACTGGTACACGAGGCCCGGCGTGTGGTTGACGATCGCGTTGAAGCGCGCCTCGTATTGGGCGAGTGCGTGCGCGAGCGCGGCGGCGGCCGCCTGTTCCGGAGACAAGTCGTCCCCAATCATGGTCCGTCGCCCCCGTTCGGTTTGCGGCCGCGACGCCACAACGACACGAAGCGGCGCAGGGCGCGCGCGCTGCGCGTGGCATGGCGGCTGCCGAACGGTACCGATGGCCGCAACTGGAAGCGCAGGCGGCGCAGGCTGCGGCGCAGGTTCGACACCGAACGGCGCAGGAGAATGAATCCCGGGCTGGCGAGTAGCTTTTTGATAAATTGCTCCTTGAACATCATGAAGCGATTGTGCCAGCGCGCGAACCAGGCGAGCGCCAGCAAGGAAGGCAGGGTCAGCACATAAATCCTGGCAACGATGACCGCGCCACCGGCCTTGGCAAGGGCGAAGACGCCCCCACCCCACAGCACATGCCCCTTCGCCATCGCCAGCAGCGCCAGCAGTTTGACGGGCATGAGCACGACGCCGGGCAGCGCGAAGACCAGCAGCGCCCAGTACGGCGGCAGGCGCCGCACCCCGTCTTCCAGCGCGCGCAGCGGCGGCCAGTTCGCCAGGCTGGACGCGAACCAGTTGCCGACCCTCCACAGCCATTCCTCGGCCAGCAGCACCAGCGCCGTCAGGTACAGGAGCGGCGCCAGCAGCAGGCTGCGCGGAAAAGAAGGGGTCGTCATCGTTCGCATGATACGGGAATTGCGCGGCTTTTCGTGGCTGCCTGGAGCTACAATAAGGCGTATGAATAAAGCATTTGTAAAAGAGTCAGACAACGACGACGATGACGAAGCCGTCGCGCTGGCGCAGGCGATTCCCGCCGGCGCCAAGAATTACATCACCCCTGCGGGCTACAAGGCCATCAAGGACGAGTTGCTGCAGCTGATCGACGTCGACCGGCCGGAAGTGGTGCGCATCGTGCACTGGGCCGCCTCGAACGGCGACCGCTCGGAAAACGGCGACTACATCTACGGCAAGCGCCGCCTGCGCGAAATCGACCGCCGCATCCGTTTCCTCACCAAGCGCATGGATTCGGCCTTCATCGTCGATCCGAGCGTGCATCACGGGAACGACCAGGTCTACTTCGGCGCCACCGTCGCCTACGTCAACCGGGCAGGGGAGGAGCACACGGTCACGATCGTCGGCATCGACGAGCTCGACCCGCTGCGCGGGCGCATCAGCTGGGTATCCCCGGTGGCGCGCGCGCTGACCAAGGCCAGGGAAGGCGACGTCATCACCTTGCAAACGCCCAACGGCAGCGAAGAACTCGAAATCGTCTCGGTCGACTATCCAGAGCCGATTACCGACTGACGAGTGGGCTGGCAAGATGGCGGGCTTCCCCCTTGCTTGCCGCTTCCTTGCCATTTCCTTGCCGCTCCCGAGTCCCGACATGAATCGTTCCCTTGATGCCGCACGCGAGTCCGACGTCCTGGCCGCGCTGCGGCAGGCCACAAGCGCGCGCCACGAGCGGCTCGACAGCGGCCTGCCGCTCTCAAGCCCCGACGCACGCTCGCCGATTACGCCCGCCACCTGTGCCTGCTGCGCGACTGGCTCGCGCCGATGGACGCCTGGCTCGGCGCTTACACCGATGGTCCGCAAGGCGTGGGCCGCATCGCCGTCGCAGCGCACCTCGCACTGATCGAGGCCGACCTCGCCGAGCCGTCGCTGGCAAGCTATCCGTGCAGCCTGCCCGGGAGTGAGGTGTCCTGGCCGAGCGGCGCCAGCGCCGCCTACCGCTGGGGCGTGGCGTATGTCGTCGAGGGTTCCCAACTGGGCGGCGCAGTGCTCTACAAGCGACTGGCGCAGCAGTTGGCCCCGCACCCGCTGCGCTACCTGCGCGGTCCGGCGCGGTGCCGGCGAGGCCGGACCGGGCCCGCGCTGGCGCGCCTTCATGGAAGCCTTGCGCGCCGGGGTACGGGGGAGGAGGAGGTGGCCGAGGCCTGCGCCGGCGCCTGCGATGCGTTCGACCGCATCCTGGCGCTGGCATTCGGGGGCCACCGACCCCGGTTCCCACTTTCCTGTCCATAAGGCAGACCCAGACTAGCGCCCTTGTCCTGTCACAGCGCCCCGCTTAGGCCAAACATCCGATCTTGCGCAGCCGAAAGCCCGTTTGTTCATGCGTCTCGAATAGTTGCGCGCGCTACAGCCGGTCAGCTGCATTGACTGCAGAGTTGGTCATGGCGTGTACCCGGATTCGGGGAAAAGCAATTTTGATCTTTCTCATGGTTGTCAGTTGAGTGGGACTGCAGCTAGCCGGACTAGGCTTCTCAAAGAAAAATTGATTTGTGTCAAATGTAGCTAGCTAATCTGCGCGCTCGAGTTCGCTAAGATCGATATTTCTTGGCGCAAATTCTCGATCGTGAAGGAGTCTTGCAGATGGCAAACGCCTACGGGTCGGTTGACCCGATGAAAGCTCTCTCCGAGTTTGGCTCCTCGCGTCGGTATGGTACTGGGCTGAGTCAGCATGGCAGGCTCATCACCTTGGTAACGGCCCAGAAACGCGGACTTCTGGCGTCGCTGGTGGCGGAACAGTTTGCCGGGCGTGAGGCCATCAACGAGCTGTTCAGTTTCGAAATCGACGCCCTGAGTGTGTCGACGGACCTGGATCTGTCCATCTTCATTGGTGAAGACCTCACGGTCACCCTGTTGCAGCCTACTGGTTGCCGGCGTGCCTGGCATGGCATCTGTACTCATGCATCCTGGTCCGGTGCAGACGGCGGGGTAGCCCGTTACCGGTTGCGGATGGAGCCGGCTTTGTCACTGCTGGCCCTTCGCCGGGATTGCCATGTATTCCAGGGGAAGAACGCACGAGAAATCGTCACCGAGCTTCTGGCCGATTACCCGCAGGTCCGCTTCGATTTCGACATCACGCAAGAGTTGCTCATCCGTCCGATCTGTACGCAGTACCGCGAAACTGATTTTGAATTCTTCGAACGCTTGCTGGCGTCGGAAGGGCTGAGCTGGCGGTTTGAGCACGACCAGATGGATGTTGACGATCGCGACGATCCTGGGCATTCAAAGCATCGGCTGGTCATTTTCGACAGCAGGGCAAGGGCGCCCGCGATGCCCAACGGACAGGCCATCCGTTTCCACGGGGCGCGCGCGACAGATACTGATGACGCGATTGATGAGTTCTCTGCACGCAGATGCGTGTCGGCCAACGGAGTGGCCATCAGCAGCTGGAATCCGGCGCAACTGATCGCCCCGAGCGCTGAACTGGAATCCATTCTGGATGCGGGAGAACTGCCTCTGCTCCAGATTTACGACGGCAGCGGTGAAGGAGGGACGGGAAGAGCCGAGGCCGCCCGACAGGGCGAGCTCATGCTGCAGGCGCTGGAGTTGAAGAATAAGGTGTTTCAAGGTGCCGGCGCGGTGCGGCGACTGCGCCCAGGCCACGCTTTTCTGCTTACCCAGCACGACAGGTATTCCGAGGGCCAGAATTGCTTCAACGTCCTTTGGGTGCGTCATGAAGCGCGCAATAACTTCGATACTGGGATCGCCAGCGCCGCGGCCAAAATAGTCGAGAGCGGCACTTACCGGAACACCTTCGGGTGCGTCCGCGATGAGGTCGCCATTGTGCCGGCCAGAACTACGCTTACCGATCCCTGTACAGCCCAAGGACCACAGACAGCGCTCGTAGTCGGCGTGGCAGGCTCCGTGGCGACAACGACGCGCGACCACCAGGTGAAGGTTCAGTTCGCATGGCAGCGTGGTTCCGCACCAAACGCAGCCGGGCTTGCACATAATACTGACCATCAGGGCAACGCACCCGGTAACGAAAGGTCTGGAACGTGGGTTCGTGTCACGGAGGCGTTGGCCGGCCCCAATTGGGGAACACAGTTCACGCCGCGCGTCGGGACCGAAGTGCTGGTTGACTTCATTGAGGGCGACATCGACCGTCCTGTGATCGTCGCCCAGCTCTACACAGGCGCCGACTTGCCGCCGTTTGCGGCCGGCGTTGATTCCGAAGTCAACCATGCTGGCGTGCTATCAGGCATCCACACGACGAACTTCGACGGGAGCGGCTACAACCAGTGGCAACTCGACGATACGAACGGCCAGGTGCGCACGCGTCTTGCGAGCAGCAGCGCGGCAACCGAGTTGAACCTCGGGTACCTGATTCAACAGACTGCGTCATCTGCTCACCGCGGCTCCTATCGCGGCAGCGGCTTCGAGCTGCGCACGGATGCGTGGGCCGTGCTGCGGGGAGGCGAAGGGGTGCTGCTGTCGACCAGTGCACGGGCGCGGCAGGGCAGCGGCGTCGCGTCGACGCAGATGGATGCGGCTGAGGCGGTATCGTTGTTCAAGGCCGCGCAGGCGCTGAGCAACACGCTGAACGACGCCGCGAGCCAGCAGCAGGCGCTGGTCAGCAAGGACGCTGCGAAAGCGCAGGCCGACTTCATCGAGCAGCTCGATCCGAAGGCCAAGGGCAAGTATACGAGTGCGATCAACGGACAGCAGGCGATCAAGGCGAAGAACGGGTCGCGTGAACTCGATGCCGGGCAGGCCGTCGAGAAGTTCGGATCGGCGATCGTGCTGATGGATTCCGCAGCCAGCATTAATTGGGCGACGCCGGCATCGACCCTTATCTTCGCTGGGCAGCAGCTGCACTGGACCATGCAATCAGATCTGCACATTACGGCAGCGCATACCGCGTCATCAGTCGCCGGCAGCGCTGCGAACTTCTTCACGCATTCGGGGGGTATCCAGGCGATCGCCGCGAATGGCCCGGTATCTTTGCAGGCCCATACCGATCAGCTGGAAATCCTGGCGGACCAAGCCGTCACGGTCATATCGGTCAACGACAGCATCGAGATCACCGCCAGGGACAAAGTCGTGCTGCAGGCGGGGCAATGCGCCGTCACGCTCGATGGACAAAATATCACTTTCGCATGCCCCGGGAAATTCTCAGTCAAGGGTGGGCAGCATTTGTTTGACGCCGGTGCTTTTAAGGAGGCATCGGTTACACGTCTACCGGACAGCCGGCCGAAGCTTTTTGACGAAGGTTTCGTTCTGCGGGACGAGGACACAGGCTCGCCCCTGCCGAACTATCCGTACCGAATCGTCCGAGCGGACGGCTCGATTGAGGCTGGAATAACGGACGAGGAAGGCCGGACGCACGTCGTTTCCTCGGCTGAAATCGAGGAAATAAACATCGAGATTCCTCGCGTATAAAGGTTTGCTTCTCCCATGGCCAGCACAAAATTCAAGAATGCGGGAAACGCCAATACCAACCCTGTCGAGAACAAGGTCCGAAAGGAGATAAGGGTAAAAGTCGGACCGGCGGGAATAGCTCGGATTGTCTTCCTCAATAGCGACGGCGCCGAAGCACACAGCGTCAAGCAATTTGTCAACCTGAGCGGGGCGGATAGTTCTGTGGATGGAAAAATTGTTCCGAATGTCTATCGTGCTGGAAATAAGATACGGCTCAAAGTGGTCTTCAATAAGCCCGGCACTTACCCCTTCATGGTCAAGTGCGAGCCGCTCGGTGGCAATGCTCAGTACACGCCGGGAGAGTTGGCGCGAAATGCTCGCTTCGCCTACCAGAAAGAACAAAATTCTTACACAACTGGAAGCGATGGAAGCCTGGCCTTGCCGCTCGAAGATTTCTTCGTAGGCGCTGCGGGCAAGGATAGATACGTATTTCGCGCTACCGACGCAAGCGGCGTAACAGTATCGACCGGGATTCTGGAAGTGCACCGGTTGATCTACTACGTGGAGCTGAAGATGCGTTCGCTTACCTCGTGCGCTGCCAGTCTGGCGCTCGTGGAGCAGGTGTACGCAAAGCACCACATCAAACTGCTGAAGTTGCCCGCGGTCGAGATGGCCTACATGCCAAACATTGGAGAGAACGATGCCGAAGCATTTCAGGCCGATGCCAGGAGGGCCTATGCCAAGTCGTTAGCTGTCGGAAAGCAGCCTCACGTGATAGCGATTGCGTACACTGGTCACCTAGCCGTAAAGAAAGCAAATTTGCTAGTTTCAAAGCCGTCAGTTGCGGTCGGACCAGGAAGCGCACCGGCGCTGATTACGATTTCCACCCAGCCGGATGCGTCAAGTCTCATCCCCGAACCATATTTTCTCTGGCATGGCCTTGGCCTGGGCGAAAGTTGGTTCGTATCCGCACGGTTTACCAAGGCCGGAGGGTCCGCCGCCGATGCGATCAGTATCCCGCGGGAGAAATGCACACCGTTGCCTAGCAGTCCTGCTCTCCCTCAGGGAGCCAATGCCGTGCAAATTGATGTAAGCGCGTTGCCGCTCGCGACCGGGAAAATCGAGCTCGTCGTGAATATTGTTGACAGGATGCGAGGTGGAATTTCGTTTTTTGGCGGGAACCTGATCTGCGTTTGCACGAAGGCATGGTGGTCGACCGTTGACACTAAAATGCAAAACGAAGTGATCGTCCACGAATTAGGGCACAAAATGGGCATGGTGGCGGACGGTAGCGGAAAGCTGCCCGACAGAACTGTTAGCTTGTACGACGATGCGAAAGGGCATCGTGGAAACCACTGTTTTCATGGCCTTTCAGCGACCCAGAGCCGTTATGACTCCAGTGCCGACGCGAGCCGCTCCAAATGCGTGATGTATGGTGCAGCCAATGGCTTTAGCGACTTCTGTGTCAATTGCGCGTCGGCGGTTTGGAAAGTCGATCTTAGCGACGGCTGGGAGCCATTCTGATGCGCTCCTGGTCCCCATTATTCGCGACCGCCGTTTCCGTTTTGGGCCTGTCGGTAATCGCAAGCTGCTACGCTCCCTTCCCACAACCCAATTCGCCGGTCGCTCACCCAGCGACTCCGGCTACCTTGACAGCAGACAAAATGACGGATTACGACAAATTATTCGAACAGGTGCCATTTGGCAAAAATGAGCGGACTGTTTGCTCGCCGGAAGACCCGGGTCCAGGTTTCGACTGGCGTGGGGTGTTAGTGCGTGCGCCTTCAACAGTGGATTTGCCCGACCAAGATGCGCCAAGCTCAACGCTCATCATCCCATTATGCGGGATATACACGATCAACTTGGCCAAGGCGATCAGGCATCCCGGACGCCAAGTGTTAATTGTCACCAACGACTCCACTGGGCAAACGTACCGGGGTGAGATCGTAGATCGAGATCCAAACCTGCTCATTCCTCCGCCACCGACGCGTCGGCTCAGGGCCGAGGACTATGAGCATCAAGCTTTCGGCGGCTACTTGAACGTCAACGTAGCGTCTTTCGTGGCGCTGCCCTCGCATCCCGCTCGTTATCGCGTGAAGGTCAAGTGGTCTGGTTATGAGTCGAACGAGGTAAGCATTGCTGTCGTTCAGCGTCCGTAAGAGGCATTTGGTGCGCTCCTGGCCTTCGTTGCGCATAACCGCCGTTTGCGTATTGTGCCTGTCGGTAATCGCAGGCTGCTACGCTCCATCCCAACAACCTGAGTCGCTGGTCGCGCACCCGACGACCCCGCGCAGCTTAACGGTAGACAAAATGATGACCGACGACGAATTATTCGAGAGCGTGCCATTTGACACGAATAAGCAGACTGCTTGCTCCCCGGCAGACCCAGGTATCGACTGGCTTGGAGTGAAAGTGCGCGCACCTTCCCAAGTGTTCATGCCTGAAAAAGACAATCCACACTCGGCGCTTATCATGCCTTTGTGCGGGATTTATTTGATGAATGTTGCCAAGGCGATTCGGCATCCTGGACCGCTGATGTTGATCGTTACCGACGTTGCCAGTGGACAAACGTATCGCGGTCCAATCGTCGATCGAGACCCGCACCCGAGAGTTCCCCCGCCACCGTCGCCTCCGCTCAATCCCGCTGACTATGAAGATCAGGACTTCGGCAACTACTTTAACTTCGATGTGGCGTCGTACGTGGCGCTGCCGCTGCAGACCGCTCGTTATCGCGTGAAGGTCGAGTGGCATGGCTATGAGTCGAACGAGGTAAGCATTGCTGTTGTTCAGCGTCCGTAGCGATTATTCTGATGCGCTCCTGGACCCCGTTACTTGTGGCTGCAGTTTGCGTTTTGGTGTTTGCCGGCAATCGCGAGCGATTTCGATCTGTCCCGACAAACCTATTCGCCTGTCGCGTACCCGACGACCCCGCACAGCTTAACGGTAGATAAAATGATGACTGATGACAAATTATTCGACCAAGTGCCATTTGACACGGAGGATCAGAATGCTTGCTCGCCGGCAGATCCCGGTTTTGGCTGGCGTGGGTAACGGTGCGCGCCCCTTCGCAGGTTGTCTTGCACTTGCCTGGCAAGGACGCACCACAATCGGTGCTCCGCATCCCCTTGTGCGGGATATATCACCTGGACGTCGCCAAAGTGATTCGACATCCTGGACGGCTGATGTTGATCGTTACCGACGATGCCACTGGAAAAACGTATCGGGGTGCAATCGTAGATCGAGACCCAAACCCGACAATTCCTCCGCCGCGTTCGGCTCCGATCGATCCCGCTATCTACGAGAATCAATCGTTTGGTAGCTACCTCAACGTCGATGTGGCGTCCTACGTGGCGCTGCCGTTGCAGCCTGCTCGCTATCGCGTGAAGGTCGAATGGTCCGGCTATGAGTCGAACGAGGTAAGCGTTGCAGTTGTCCAGCGTCGCTAGTTGCACATAACAGCGTTAGCAACCTGTGAACACCGTGCATAGATGTTGGGGGGCGGAAGTTTCGTAGGGTGGACTCCCGAGTCCACGCCGTACTACGCATACATATCGAGATGCGACCCGGAAGTCCGCAGTGCGTGCGCCAAGGTATTGTCGGTATCGTGGTACGCAACAGGATGACGGCGTGGATTCAGGAGTCCACCTTACGAAAATCATCGATAACCGGCGTGTCAGGCCCGCTCGCGCTCGACCCGGTTCACCCCCGCCACGCGGCGCAGGTTGCGGATCAGGTGGGCCAGGTGCACGCGGTCCTTCACCTGGCTGGTGACGCGCAGCTGGGTCATCATGTTCTCGTCGTCCTCGTCCATGCCGACATAGGTGATGTTGCCGTCGGATTCGCCGATCTCGGCCGCCACGCGCGCGAGGATGCCTTTTTCGTTGTTGATCAACAGGCGAATGCGGCAGTCGAAGCGGCGGTTCAGTTCCTCGCCCCATTGCACGGCGATCCAGCGGTCGGGTTCCTTCACGCGCAGGCGTTTCGCCGGCAGGCAGTCGCAGGTGTGCACCACCAGGCCCTGGTCGCGCCGTAGCTGGCCGCTGATCTGGTCGCGCGGGATCGGCAGGCAGCAGGGCGCCAGCTGCACCGACACGCCTTCGCTGCCGTAGATCGTGACCGGGTCGATGTCGCCGGCCGGGGCCATGTTGCTCGATGGCGCGGCCAGCGATTCGCCCTCGATCAGGCCGAAGATGTGGCGCGCCACCAGGGCCGGCATGCGCTTGCCGATGACGATGTCGGCATACATCTCGTCCATCGACTTCGCCGAGGATTCGGCCAGCAGCTTGTC
>JAQGLR010000233.1 GCA_028292765.1 Massilia sp.
GCTCGGCACGGCCACCTTGAAGGCGCCGCGCCCGGCCTGCATCGGCTGCACGGCGTCTTCGGCGTCCAGGTACAGGCCATGCAGGTAGGGCAGCACCGCCAGCACCGGCTTGCCGGTTTCGCGCTCGAGCCAGTCCAGGCCCGGCTCCAGCAGCGCGATGTCGCCCCGGAAGCGGTTGATGACGAAACCGACGATGCGGGCGCGCTCGCTCGCGGACAGGCAAGCCAGGGTGCCGACGATGTGCGCGAACACGCCGCCGCGGTCGATGTCCGCCACCAGGATCACAGGACAGTCGACCGCCTCGGCAAAACCCATGTTCGCGATATCGCGGTCGCGCAAATTGATTTCGGCCGGGCTGCCGGCGCCCTCGACGACGATGCAATCGTATTGTCCGCGCAGCCGGGCATGCGATTCCAGCACCGCCGCCATCGCCACGCTCTTGTACTGGTGGTAGTCGCGTGCATTCATCTCGGCCCGCACGCGGCCGTGGATGATCACCTGGGCGCCGGTATCGCTCGACGGTTTCAGCAGCACCGGATTCATGTCGGTGTGCGGCTCGATGCCGGCGGCGATCGCCTGCAGCGCCTGGGCGCGTCCGATCTCGCCGCCGTCGCGCGTCACCGCGCTGTTGAGGGCCATGTTCTGCGGCTTGAACGGCGCCACCCGCAGGCCCTCGCGCTTGAGCAGGCGGCACAGGGCGGCGACGACCGTGCTCTTGCCGGCGTCCGACGTCGTGCCCTGCACCATCAGGGTCGGGAACGGGAAGGGCTTCATTTGCGGTGCCGGCGTGCCTGCTCGAGCTTTTCGCACATGATCGCCGCGCCGGCAATCATGCGCGGACCCGCGCGGTTGAGCAGGTTGCCGTCGACCGTGAACAGGTTGGCGTTGCGCACGGCCGTCATGGTCGGGTAGCGGCGCCACAGGTTGACGCCGCCGTAGTTCTTTTCGGCGGTGCCGAAGATGGCTTCCGGATCGGCCTGCAGCACGCTTTCGAGCGTCACCACGGGCGCCGTGATGGGCAGCGCGTGAAAAATGTTCTCGCCGCCGCACAGGCGCAAGGCGTCGGTGACGATGTGCTTGCCGCTGAGCGTGTACAGCGGCTTGTCCCACACCTGATAGAAGGTACGCACCGGCGAGCGCCCGGCATACCGGCTGCGCAGCGCCGCCAGCTGCGCGCGCAGGCCGGCCGCCACCGGCCGCGCCGCCGCCTCGGTGCCCATCAGTTGCGCCAGGCGCAGCAGGCTCTCGGGGATGCCTTCCAGGGTTTGCGGGTCGCTCAGGTAGACCGGCACGCCCAGCTGGCGTACCAGTTCGATCTGGCGGTCGGAACTGCCGTGCATCCAGGCCACGATCAGGTCCGGCCGCAGGGCCATGATGCGCTCGATGTCGACTTCGCGGTTCGAGCCGATGCGCGGGATGCGCTTGGCCGCTTCCGGGTAGTCGCTGTAGTTGACGGCGCCCACCACGCGCTCACCGCCTCCGGCGGCGAACAGCAGCTCGGTCGCATGCGGCGCCAGCGAGATCACCCGCATGGCGGGCTTGTCGAGCGTGATGGCCTTGCCCGCATCGTCCTTCACGGTCACGGTCACGGCCTGCGCGCCCGCGCCCAGCAGCAGGGCCGCCAGGAAGATTGCTCGTTTCATGTTGTGCTCCAGTCTGCGAGTGCCTGCGCCAGGCGCTGCCACTCGTCTTCGTTGGCGGGCAGGCCGAGGCGGATGCCGCGTGCGGCCTGCGGGAACAGCCGGCACCAGATTCCGCGCGCGGCCATGTGTTCGTGAAAGTCTTCCGGACGCACCTCCGGCCACCAGTGGAACAAGGGCGTTCCCCTGGCCTCGATGCCGTGGGTGCGCAGCAGGCTGTGCATGCGCTCACCCGCCGCCTGCAGGCGCAGCCGGGTGGTGGCCTGCCAGGCACGGTCGTCGAGCGCCGCCAGCGCGATCGACTGGGCCGGACCGCTGACGGCCCAGGGGCCGAGCAGGTCCGCCAGGTCGGCCAGCAGCGCGGGATGCGCGCCGACGAAACCCAGGCGCAGTCCCGCCAGGCCGAAGAACTTGCCCACCGAGCGCAGCACAATCAGTCCCGGCTGCGCCGAGTGGGCCGCCACGCTCAGGGCCGGCAGCGTGTCGCCGAAGGCTTCGTCGACCACCAGCCAGCCGCCGCGCCGCCGCAGCTGGCCGGCCCATGCGAGCAGCTGCGCCGCGGGCACCGTGGCGCCGGTCGGATTGTTCGGATTGCAGAGCACCACCACCTCGCTCGCTGCCACGGCCGCGTCCAGCTGGGCGTAGGGCACCTGGCGCAGCGCGTGTCCGTGGCGGCCCCAGTGGTGGGCATGCTCGGCATACGAGGGCGCCGCCACGGCCACGCGCGCAGGCGGGCGCAGGCGCGGCAGGGCCTGGATCGCCGCCTGCGTGCCCGCGACCGGCAACAGCGCCGGGGCGCGGTACCAGGCGCAGGCCGCCTCCATCAGCGCCGGGTCTGGCTCGGGCAGGCGGTGCCAGGCGTTCGCCGGCAGGGCCGGCACCGGATAAGCCCACGGATTGATGCCGGTCGAGAGATCGATCCAGTCGTCGCGGCCGAAACGGCGTGCCGCGGCACGCAGGTTGCCGCCGTGTTCAAGCATGGCGCCCCCAATACAGGACCAGCGCCGCTGCGCCGGCCAGCGCAAGCCACAGCAGGGCCGAGGCCAGCACCAGGCGCCAGGCGCGCAGGATGTCGCGCGGCGCGGCGGCCGGCCCGCTGCCGAGCACAGGCCGCGCCTCGAGCTGGCCGGCATACCGCGCCGCTCCCCCCAGTGCGATCCCGAGCGCGCCGGCGCCGCTGGCCATCACCGGTCCCGCGTTCGGGCTGCTCCAGGCCGGGGCCTGGCTGCGCCAGCAGCGCCAGGCGCGCGCATGCCCGCCGCGCGGCGCCAGCACGACGTAACTGAGTGCCGTCAGGCGCGCCGGGACGAAGTTCAGCAGGTCGTCGGCACGGGCCGCCACGCGGCCGAACAGGTTGAAGCGTTCGCTGCGATAGCCCCACATGGCGTCGAGCGTGTTCGCAAGGCGAAACAGCAGGGCGCCCGGTCCGCCGGCGACGAGGAACCAGAACAGCGTGCCGAACACCGCGTCGTTGCCGTTTTCGAGCAGCGATTCGGCGCCGGCCCGGGCCAGCTCGGATGGCGTCGCCTGCTGCGTGTCGCGGCTGACGATGCGGCTCGTCAGGTGGCGCGCGCGGTCGAGCTCGTCCGCCTCCAGTGCGCGCAGGATCGGTAGCGTATGGTCGCGCAGGCTGCGCAGGCCCAGGCAGAAGTAGAGCAGGACGGCATGCAGCACCAGCCCCGCCTGCGCGCACAGCCACCAGGCCAGCGCGGCGAACGGCAGCACGGCCAGCATCCAGGCGCCGGCGCCACGGCCGAGCCGCCGGCGTCCGCGGTTGAGCCAGGATTCGAGCGCCTGCGCGATGCGCCCGAACCCGACCAGCGGATGCCAGCGCCGCGCTTCGCCCAGCAGCAGGTCGAGCGCCACGCCCGCCGCCAGCAGCAGCGCCAGTTCGACGAACGACAATCCGGTCAGCACGGTGGGCCTTTCAGTACCAGCGGCAGGCCGGCGGCCACCAGTATCACGCGCTCGACGCGGCTGGCTACCGCCTGGTTCAGGCGCCCGGCTTCGTCGGCGAAGCGGCGCGCCAGTGCGCCGATCGGCACGATGCCCATGCCGACTTCGTTCGACACCAGGACCAGATCGCCCGGCAGCCCGGCCTCGAGCAGGTCGAGGAAGGCCGTTCGCTCGCGCTCGAAAGCGGCGGGCAGCGCGAGTTCGCCACTGCCGGGCAGCGCCACGTCGTCGCACAGCATCAGGTTGGTCAGCCATAGGGTCAGGCAGTCGACCAGCACGATGGCGCCGGGCCTGCATGCGCGGCGCAGCGCATCGGCCAGCAGCAAGGGTTCCTCGACGGTGTGCCAGTGGCCGGGGCGGCGCGCGCGGTGGTGAAGGATGCGCGCACCCATCTCGCCGTCGCCGGCCTGCGCGGTCGCGACGTACGCGACCTGCTTCCCCGATTCCTGCGCCAGGCGCTCGGCCAGCGCGCTTTTTCCCGAGCGGGCGCCGCCGATGACGAGGGTCCGGGTCATGGCGCCACCCGCGTGAACAGGCTTGCCGCGGCCTGCGGGTTGGAAGCGAAATAGCCGTGGAAGTAAGAGGCCGTCAGCGCACCTGCGCGATACACCGCTTCGCCGGGCGTGCCCGCCGGATGGCGCAGCGTGTGCTCCACCGGCGCCAGGGGCGTCTCGAAGCGCGAGTAATGGAAGGTATGCCCGCGCAACTGGCCGGCCGCCGTATCGAGCGCCTGAGGTCCGAGGCCGGCGAGGCGTTCGCCCATGCGCACCACGCCGGGCAGGACGCCCGCCATCGGCCAGCTCCGGCCGTCGGGGGCGGTGAGCTCGTCGGCGAGCGCCATCATCCCGCCGCATTCGGCAAGGACCGGCAGGCCGGCTGCGTGCGCGGCATTGATCGACGCCCGCCAGTGCGCCGCCCCGGACAAGGCTTCGCCGTGCAGCTCGGGATAGCCGCCGGGCAGGTAGACGGCGTCGGCCCCGGCCGGCACCGGCTCGTCGGCCAGCGGCGAAAAGAACAGGAGCTGCGCGCCGAGCCGGCGCAATGTGTCGAGGTTGGCCGGGTACAGGAAGCAGAACGCGGCGTCGCGCGCGATCGCAATCGTCCTTCCCGCCAGCAGCGCCTCGACGGCGGGCGCCTCAGGCGCTTCCGGCAACAGCAGCGGCAGCGCCTGCCAGGCCGCCTCGTCCAGTTCGAGCGCATCGGCCAGCGTGTCGAGGTGGGTATCGAGCTGCGGCAGTTCATGCGGCAGGACGAGGCCGAGATGGCGTTCCGGCAGCGCCTGCCGCTGGCGGGGCAGGGAGCCGAGCAGTGCGATGTCGCGCAGCGAGCCGGCCACCATCCGGGCGTGTCCGGGGCTGGCCACGCGGTTGGCGAGCACGCCGGCCAGGTCCACGGGACCATAGTCGCGCAGTCCGAGCGCGACGGCGCCGGCCGTTTGCGCCATCGCCGACGCATCGATGACGGCCAGCACCGGGATGCCGAATGCACGGGCCAGGTCGGCGGCCGAGGGCGTGCCGTCGTACAGCCCCATCACCCCCTCGACCAGCACGGTGTCGGCCTGGCGCGCGGCTTCGGCCAGCCGGGCCCGGCACTCCTCGAGCCCGACCATCCACAAGTCGAGCGTATGGACCGTGGCGCCGCAGGCGCGCTCGAGCAGCATCGGGTCGATGAAATCGGGGCCGCATTTGAAGACGCGCACGCGCTGTCCCGCGCGTACCAGCCTGCGCGCGAGGGCGGCGGTCACGGTGGTCTTGCCCTGGCCCGAAGCCAGCGCCGCCACCAGCACGATGCGGGCGCCGGGGTGGGCGCCGCTCACCATTCGGTGCCCGCCTGGGCGGCAATGCCTGCTGCGTACGCGTGCTTGACGACGTTCATCTCGGTGACGGTATCGGCCACGGCCACCAGTTCCGGCGGCGCACCGCGTCCGGTGATGACGACGTGCTGCATCGGCGGACGATCGAGCAGGTCTTCGATCACGGCGTGCACGTCGAGGTAACGGTACTTCAATGCGATGTTCAGTTCGTCCAGCACCACCAGCTTGATTCCCGGATCGGAGAGGAAGGTTTTTGCCTGGGCCCAGGCCTCGGCCGCCTTGGCCATGTCGCGTTCGCGGTTCTGGGTTTCCCAGGTATAGCCTTCGCCCATCGCGTGGAAGCGCACTTCGCCGGGGAAGCGGCGCAGGAACATCTCTTCGCCGGTGGCCATCGCGCCCTTGATGAACTGGACGATGCCGACCTGCATGCCGTGCCCGAGGGCGCGTGCCGTCATGCCGAAGGCGCTCGAGCTCTTGCCCTTGCCGTTGCCGGTGTTGACGATGATGATGCCGATCTGCTTGTCGGCGGCCGCGATGCGTTCGTCGATGACCGCCTTCTTGCGCTCCATGCGCACGCGGTGGCGCTCGTTGAGCGCGCTGGTCTGTTCGGGTGTCATGTCGTTCATGCGAAGCTCCGGAAATGGCGGCGCCTAGCGGCGGCGCAGCCGATGCAGTTGATAGAGGAAGATGGGGGCGCCGATGATGGCGGTGACGGCGCCCACCGGCAGCTGCTGGGGCGCGACGACCGTGCGCGCCAGCGTATCGCACAGCACCAGGAAGCTGCCGCCGCCCAGCATCGCTGCCGGAATCAGCACCCGGTGGTCGGGCCCGAAGGCGAAGCGGCAGGCGTGCGGGACGATCAGGCCGACGAAACCGATGGAACCGGCGCTGGTGACGGCGCTCGCCGTGAGGAGGCCGGAGACGAAGAACAGGCCGCGCCGCAGGCTGCCGACGCGCACGCCCAGCGTCACCGCATCTTCCGCATGCAGGGCCATCAGGTTCATGCCGCGTGCGTTGCGCAAGGCGAACAGCAGTGCGCCGCCCAGCACCAGCCAGGGCAGCACCCGCACCGGGGCGCCGGCCACGTCGCCGATCATCCAGAACACCATGCTGCGCAGGCGGCCTTCGGGCGCGATCGACAGCATCAGGGTAATGAGCGCGACGCACAGCGAGGAAATGATGACGCCGGTGAGCAGCAATGTCGAGGTGCCGCCCTCCGTGCCGGTGCCGCCCCGCAGGTCGCGCCGCGCCAGTGCATACAGCAGCATCGACACCGCGACTGCGCCCGTCACGGCCGCCGCCTCGACGGTCGCCATGGCGGCCATCAGCAGCATCGCGCCCAGCGCGCCGACCGAGGCGCCGGCCGAGATGCCGAGGATGTACGGGTCGGCCAGCGGGTTGCGCAGCAGCGCCTGCATCAGTACGCCGGCCAGCGCGAGGGCCGCGCCGGTCACGAAGGCGACGGTGGCGCGTCCGGCGCGCAGTTCCAGCAGCGAAGCCGCCAGCGATTGCGGGCGGCCGTCGAGCAACTGGCGCACGGCTCCCGGCACCTCGGCCAGCGCTACGGAAATCGAGCCGGTCATGCCTGCGTACAGCATGCAGGCAAACGCCAGCAGCAGCAGCGAGCCCATGATCAGGGCGGCGCGCTGGCGCAGCAGGATGGGGGCAATCGTGCTCACGGGCGCCTGCGTCAGCGCAGACGATAGCGCAGCCCGGCGAACCAGCTGCGTCCGCCGGTGCCGTAGTTGCGGGCCAGCTCGTAGTCCTTGTCGCCAGCGTTGTTCACGCGCGCCAGCAGCGACAGCTCCGGGTCGATGCGCCAGGTCGCGTACAGGTTCAGCAGACCGTAGCCGCCGAGCCGGCGCAGGTTGGCCGCGTCGTCGAAACGCGCGCCCGAGAGCACCAGCTCGGCACCGCCCTCGAGTGCGCCGGCGGTATAGTCGGCGCCGAAGCTGGCATGCCGGTCGCTGCGCCGTGCCAGGCGCTTGCTGGTGCCGTTGTCATGCGGGTCCTGCCAGTCGAGGCTGCCGCGCAGGCGCAGCGCACCGAGGCGTGTGGCCCCCGACAGCGTCACGCCTTCGAGGGTGGCCGAGGCCACGTTGTAGGCGCAGCTGCCGGTGCGGCCGCCGCGGTTGTCGGGGCAGGGGGCCGTCGTGACGATCATGTCGGTCAGGCGGTTGCGGAACCAGGTGGCATCGAACTGGATCGCGCGGCTGTCGTAGCGCAGGCCCAGTTCGGCATTGCGGCCGCGTTCGGGCCGGTTCGATTCGACGCCGTAGCCGGGGTAGTACAACTCGTTGAAGGTCGGGGCACGGAAACTGGTGCCGATGCTGGCGGTGGCGCGCAGGCCGCCGCCGAAGTGGTAGCCGTAGCCGGCGGCGCCCGTGTTCTTGCTGCCGTAGCCCGAGCGGTCCTGGCGCGCGCTGATGTCGACCAGGTGGCGCTCGCGCCGCAGCGCATAGGCGGCGGCATATGAATTGGTGCTGCGCTCGCGGCCCAGGGCGCGGGTGGCGCTGGCTTCCACTTCTTCCTTGCGGTGGCCGTACAGCAGCTGCAGCATATCGGCGCCGAGCGTGATCGTGTTTTGCCAGCTCAGCTCATCCTGCCGGGTATCGATCCGGCTGGCGCCCGACGCCGCCGCGCTTGTGAAGCTGCCCAGTTTATCCTCGGAGCGCGCCAGCTGCACGCTGCTGCGCCAGTTGGGCAGGACGGCGTTGGTCATGAACACGGACGCCGTGTTCAGGTCCTGGCGGTTATGCGTGTCGAAGCTGCCCGCGCCACTGTCGTACTGGGCGCGCAGGCGGCTGTGCAGGAACTGGACGCCGGCTTCGTGGCCAGGCGCGAGCGCCACGGCGACCCGGCCGTGGGCGCTGCTGCGGCGGTAGCCGTCGTCGTCCGGGTTGTAGCCGAAGGCGCCTGGCTTGGTCGCCGGGAAGCCGTCCGACTCTTCGTGGCCGGCGCCGAACGCGTAACGCACCGCGTGCCCGCCGCCGGAGAGGTGGGCGCTGGCCTGGCGCGTTGCATCGCTGCCGGCGCCGGCCGCTGCGGTGGCGGCCAGTCCGGCATCTCCCTTGCGGGTGAAGATCTGGATCACGCCGCCGATCGCGTCGGCGCCGTACAGGGTGCCGAGCGGGCCGTAGACGACTTCGATGCGGTCAATGGCCTCGAGCGGAATCGCGTTCCAGCTGGCGGCGCCGCTGGTCGAGGAGCCAATGCGCACACCGTCGAGCAGGACCACGACCTGGTTGCTGTTGGCGCCGCGCAGGAAGACACTGGTGCTGGCGCCGGCGCTGCCGTTACGGGCGATTTCGATGCCGCCCTGGCGCTGCAGCAGGTCGGCGACGGAACCGGCGCCGGAGCGCGCTATCTCTTCGGCATGGATGACGGTGGTTTGGGCGATGAGGTCGGCGGCGCGTTGCGGCATGCGCGTGGCGGTGACGACGACGGTATCGATGGACGTGGAATCGGCGCACGCGAAAGGCGCGGCCATGGCGAGGACGAGCGACGAGGCGGCCGCTTGCCGTGAAACGTGAAATGTCATGAAGGTTCTATGGGTTGGACAACCAGCCCACGTCCCCGTAGGCCAGATTGAACAGAAGCGCGACGATGCGGTCGCGCTCCCACCTTTTGGCCGGTATCCGGGCTGGCAAGTGAAACCGTCCGACCTTCCCATGCGGATGCACAGTGGCCTGGGGAGACGATTCGCCGCGTGAACGCGGCACTTGCTGACCGTTGCGGGGGCAGCACACGCTGGCCTTGTTACAAGGCTTCGTGTTTCCCGTTTAACTGCGCCTGTGAACACAGGCGCGAGCACCAAAACGATCCCATTATACCGCTTGTCAGTTTTTCAAGACAAGGAGTTCGCCGTAAGCGATCCGGTGCGGCGTGCGCGCGGCCTCCAGTGCGGCCGCTTCCAGGGCCTGTCCCGTCCACAACGCACGCAGCAGGCGCATGGTACCGGCGTGGCAGATCACGAGTGCTTCGGGGTGGGCTGTTTTGTGGAGCTCATCGAGGAAGGCTGCGACCCGGCGTGCGACGTCGAGCACGCACTCGCCGCCGCCCGGACGGTAGCGCAGCAGGTCGCCGGCCCAGGCATCGACCTCGGCGCGCGGGATGTCGTCCCAGGTCCGCATCTCCCAGGCGCCGAAGTCCATCTCGGCCAGGCGCGCATCGACCTGCAAGGTAGCCGGGGCGAGGGCATGCGCGAGCTCGGCGCAGCGCGACAGGGGACTGGTCCAGGTGGGCAGCGTGCGCGGCAGGCCGGCCGTGCGGAGTGCCGCGCGTACGCGCAGGGTTTCGCCGGGCGCGACCGCAAGGTCGGTGCTCCCGTAGCACAGCCCCGCATCGATAGCGGGGCGCGGATGGCGTACCAGCAGCAGGCGCATGCTCAGGCGAGTGCGCCTTGGCCGAGGCTGGCCAGGAGGACGAGATAGATGGCGACTTCCGCCACTTGCTGGACGGCGCCCAGGCAGTCGCCGGTGTAGCCGCCGATCCGCGCCCGGAATTTGCGGCCGAGCCAGTATGCCGATGCCGCGGCAGCCGCCACGCTGGCGCACAAGGCCGGCGCCGTGACCTGGCCGGCTGCCACCAGCAGGGCGCCTGGCAGGAACGCGCCCAGCGCAGCGATGGCAAACTCGGCGCCGCTCATCTGCTGCGCCATCGGCTTGGCCTTGCCTTCGTCGCGCGCGTAGTCCATGCGCCAGATGAGGGCGGTGGCGGCCAGGCGCGACACCGGATGGGCGATCAGCAGGGCAACGATGGCGCCCGCTGGCGGCAGCATGGCAAGCGCCGTGCATTTCGCGCCCAGCATGCAGACGATGCCGATTGCGCCATAGGCGCCCACGCGCGAGTCCTTCATGATCTCGAGCACGCGCTGACGCGTCATGCCGCCACCGAGGCCGTCGCAGGTGTCGGCGAAGCCATCTTCATGAAAGGCGCCGGTCAGGTAGATCGACGCCACGGTGGACAGCACCGCCGCCACCGGCGCCGGCAGCACCTGCGCGGCCAGCGCATAGACGGCAGCCGCCCCTGCGGCGACCACCCAACCGACCAGCGGGAAATAACGCGACGCATGGTGCAGCCATTCGGGCTGGAAGCCGACCCAGCGTGGAATCGGCAAGCGCGTGAAGAACTGCAGGGCAATGAAGAAGAGGCGCAGTTGCTGCATGGTCTAGCCGGCCCGGGTGGCGACTTCGGCGGAAGAGAAGGTCGCCATCTCGCCGAGGAAATTGACGGCCGCGCGCAGCAAGGGCAGGGCAAGCGCGCTGCCGGTGCCTTCGCCCAGGCGCAGGCCGAGTTGGAGCAGCGGGCGGGCGTGCAGGTGCTCCAGCATCAAGCGGTGTCCTTGTTCGTCCGAGCAGTGGGCGAACACGCAGTAGTCGAGGATCGCGCTATGCAGGCGTGCGGCAACCAGCAGGGCGCTGGTCACGATGAAACCGTCGATCAGCAGCAGCTTGCGCATGTGGGCGGCCTGCAGCATTGCGCCAGTCATCATCGCGATCTCGAAGCCGCCGAAGGTGGCCAGCACGGCGAGCGGCTCATCGACGCCGGCGTGCCTGCGCAGCGCCGCCTCGATGACCGATTTCTTGCGCTCGACGCCCGCTGGCGACAGGCCGGTGCCGGCGCCGACGCAATCGGCCAGCGGCGCGCCCGTCAGCTTATGCATGAGCGCCGCGGCCGAAGTGGTATTCCCGATTCCCATTTCGCCAAAACCGACGACGTTCCCCGGCAGCTCGCACACCAGGGCCATGCCGCGCTCCATGGCGAGGCTGCATTGCTCGGGCGTCATCGCCGCCTGCTCGGCAAAATTGCGGGTGCCGGGGCCGACCTTGCGGTCGACCAGGCCGGCTCGCTGGCCGAAGTCGTGATTGACTCCCGCGTCCACGACCTGGATCGCGCAATCGTTCTGGCGCGCGAATACGTTAATTGCGGCGCCACCGGCGAGGAAGTTCTCGACCATCTGCCAGGTCACTTCCTGCGGATAGGCGGAGACGCCCTCGGCGACGACGCCATGGTCCGCTGCGAACACCAGGATCGAGGGCCGGTCGATCGCCGGTGAGCTCGTGCTCTGGATCAGGCCGATCTGCCGTGCCAGCGTTTCCAGGCGGCCCAGGCTGCCGGCCGGTTTTGTCTTGTCACTGATTGCATTGTCCAGTTCGGCCGCGAGTGCTTCGTTCCGGGTAGAGACCACTGCAGGGATGCGCATCGTGTCGTTTATATAAAGTGGAAGCGCGGCAACGATAGCACAGGCGGCGGGGCTTGCAACTGGCCGGGAGGTTTGCTATAGTTCGCCTCCTCGTGAAAACGCCAACGAAATCAAGTAGTTGAACGGACGACGGGGGGGCGCGGAAACGCGGTGCGGTAAAAAAAGAGGTTGACGAGAATCAGGAAATGCTTCATACTCTTCTTCCTCTGCTGCTGACGAACAAAACGATTCGCAGAACACAGCAAGGCAGTACCGAACAAGTTCTTTAAAAATTAACAGTCGATAAGTGTGGGCGTTTGATGAAGGTGCCAGTGACTTCGGTCACTGATTACTTAAATTATCAAATGTTCACAAAAGTATTAAGCGTTATCTCAGCAATGAGGTGACGGTCAGTATCTTGAGTGAGCGACCCCTTAGCAATAAGGGTGGCAGCAATGCCAACAAACAGAGATTAAACTGAAGAGTTTGATCCTGGCTCAGATTGAACGCTGGCGGCATGCTTTACACATGCAAGTCGAACGGCAGCGCGGGGCAACCTGGCGGCGAGTG
>JAQGLR010000313.1 GCA_028292765.1 Massilia sp.
CCAGAAGGGTCTGGCGTTCGCCTCGAAGACCCCTGGCCGCACGCAGCACATCAATTATTTTTCGATCGGCGGCGCCCACGTCGCCCAGCACCGCAAGGACCCGACCATCGTCGAGGAAATCCGCGCCATGCTGGTGGACTTGCCGGGTTATGGCTACGCGGAAGTGTCGGGCAACGCCAAGCTGCACTGGCAAAAGCTGCTGGGCGACTACGTGCAGCGGCGCGAGCAGCTGGCCGCGCTGGTGCTGATCATGGATTCGCGCCGCCCGTTCACCGACCTCGACGTGCAGATGCTCGAATGGTTCGCGCCGACCGGCAAACCGATCCACTGCATCCTGACCAAGGCCGACAAGCTCAACCGCAACGAGCAGGCCAACGTGCTGCGCGAAGCGAAAGGCGTCCTGGAAAGCTATGTCGACGAGGATGGCGAAGGTTTCCCGTTCACGGTCCAGCTGTTCTCGGCCCTGAAGCGCATCGGCATCGAGGAAGCGGACGCCAAGATCCAGGAGCTGGTCGGACTCGACCGCGAAGAAGAATCCCGCGACGAAGCTGGCGAGGAATCTGCAGACGATGCTGCCGATAATGCTGCTGGCGAAGCCAAGCCAGACGATTCCATCTGAAGAAAGCGCCTCGATGACCTCGATTACCTCCGCCATGTACCCCGCCACCCGCATGCGCCGCATGCGCCGCGACCCGTTCTCGCGCGCCCTGATGCGCGAGAACACCGTCACTGCCTCGGACCTGATCTACCCGGTCTTCATCCTCGACGGCGAAAACCAGCGCCAGCAAGTGGCTTCGATGCCGGGCGTGGAACGGGTCTCGGTCGACGTGCTGATGGCGGTGGCCGAGGAATGCGTGGCCCTGGGCATTCCGGTACTGGCGCTGTTCCCGGTGGTCGACGCGTCGCTCAAAACCTATGACGGCGTGGAAGCGGCCAACCCCGACGGCCTGGTGCCGCGCGCAGTAAGGACTCTCAAGCAACGGTTCCCGCAACTCGGTTTACTGACCGACATCGCGCTCGACCCGTACACGACGCACGGCCAGGACGGCCTGCCCGACGAGACCGGCTACATCGTCAACGACAAGACGATCGAGATGCTGGTGCGCCAGGCGCTGACCCATGCCGAGGCCGGCGTGGATGTGGTGGCGCCGTCGGACATGATGGACGGGCGCATCGGCGTGATCCGCAATGCGCTGGAAGCGCGCGGCTTCATCCACACCCGCATCATGGCCTATTCGGCCAAGTATGCCTCGGCCTTTTATGGCCCGTTCCGCGACGCCGTGGGCTCGAGCGCCAACCTCGGCAAGGCCGACAAGAACACCTACCAGATGGACCCGGCCAACAGCGACGAAGCGCTGCGCGAAGTGGCGCTCGACATCGCCGAGGGCGCCGACATGGTGATGGTCAAGCCGGGCATGCCCTACCTGGACGTGGTGCGCCGCGTGAAGGACGAATTCAAGGTGCCGACTTTCGCCTACCAGGTCAGCGGCGAGTACGCGATGATCAAGGCCGCCGCCCAGAACGGCTGGCTGGACCACGACAAGGTGATGATGGAATCGATGATGGCCTTCAAACGCGCCGGGGCGGATGGGGTGCTGACCTATTTTGCGCTGGATATTGCACGCAAGCTGAAGGCGGGCGGATAAGCTTTTCTGCTGCGTTGAACGTTAAAAAAACCGTGCCGAGGCACGGTTTTTTTAACGTGTGTGCATTTACCGCACCGGCGCCCTGTACTCCGGGAACATTTCCTTCATCAGGAAAGCCTGCAACTCCGCCGTATCCTGCTCCCGCGCACTCATCTTCACGACGCGCCCGAGGCGGTGCGATTCCCAGTCGAAGTCGCCCTTCTTTTCGCGGCGGATCAGTTCGATCATCTTCTTGACCACGGCCGTCTCGACATCCGGTTCGCTGCCCTGCTCCACCGTCACCGCGGTCAGCCAGCGGCGCTTGAAGTTCGGGTTCCAGCCGCGGAACTTCAGGTCCATGCTGTGGAAGGTCTTGTTCGAGATCGAGAAGACGCCGCCGTTTTCGTTGGCGTCATCGCGGCCGCGGTTGTTGATCGCGGCGATGTTCGCCAGCGCGTTGCGGCTGCCGCGCGCGGCTTCGCTTTCCTCGGTTGTGGTGCTCGGGTCGGTGGCGCCGCGCGCCTGGCGGCGCTTGGCGAGGTATTCCGACATGTCCATCTCGGGCGTGATTTCTTCGCGCTTCGGCTCCGGCTCCGGGGTCGGCTCGGCCTTGGCGACCTCGACCGGCTTTTCATCCGGAATGGTGATGGTGTCGGGCAGGCGCTCGACGCGCGGGCGCGTCGGCGGCGTGGTTTTCACGGGCTCGCTGGGCGTGCGCGTGACCGATTTTTGCGGCGGCGGGGGCGACGGTGTCGCGAGCGGCGCGACGTAGACGATTTCCTCGCCGGACGGGGCCGCGGCCTTCTTCTCGGGCCGATCCGGCTGGTAAAAATACAGCCCTACCAGCAGCAGGTGGAGCCCGATCGTGACGGCCAGGCCGATGCGGCTGGTGCGCCGCTCGCCATATTGCAGCACGGCGCGTCCGGGCAGGGCCTGCCCGCAATGCGCGCAGACATTGCTCTCGATCGTGCAGGTATGGGGGTCGTCACGCAAGTTCAATAGCACTTCCCGGGGAAACGGAATCGGCACAAAGCGGCCAAGTGCGGAAGTCTACCCGGTTTGGGTCCCTCCCGCACGGCCACGTCTTGCCCCAGCTTACAGTGCCAGTGTGCCGACGGTTGTTACAACTTGTTTCAGGCAGCGCGCGACCGGTGCCTGACTACCTCGTGCGGCTCGGGCGCCGCGTGGGCGGCGTGGGCAGACTCGGCCGCGGCCACGTCGTCGTCCGTCATCGGCCCGGTGCCGCTGTACTTGTCGAGGTACAGGTAGATCACCGGCGTGATGTAGAGCGTGATCACCTGCGAGAAGATCAGGCCGCCCACCACCGCCAGGCCCAGCGGCTGGCGCAGCTCGGCGCCGGCGCCGATGCCGAGCGCGATCGGCAGCGCGCCCATCATCGCCGCCAGCGTCGTCATCAGGATCGGGCGGAAGCGCAGGATGCAGGCCTCGCGGATCGCTTCTTCCGGCTTCATGCCGGCATTCCTCTGGGCGTCGAGCGCGAAGTCGATCATCATGATCGCGTTCTTCTTGACGATACCGATCAGCATCAGGATGCCGATCATCGCGATCAGGGTCAGGTCCATGTCGAACAGCCACAAGGTCAGCAGCGCCCCCACCGCCGCCGACGGCAGGCCGGCAAGGATGGTCAGCGGGTGGATGTAGCTCTCGTACAGCACGCCGAGCAGCACGTAGATGACGCCGATCGCCGTGATGATCAGGATCAGCTGGCTCGACTGGGTGTCCTGGAACACTGCGGCGTCGCCGCCGTACTGGGTAATGACCGAGGCCGGCAGTTTCATGTCGCGGCCCATCTCTTCGATGGCGGCGGTGGCGTCGCCCAGCGGCACATCCGGCGCCAGGTTGAACGACAGCGTGATCGCCTGCAATTGCCCCTGGTGGTTGATGGCGATCGGGCCGACCGTGCGGCGCACGCTGGCAAAGCTCGACAGTTTCACCAGCTCGCCCGACTTCGAGCGCACCGACACCCTGGCCAGCGCGTCGTCGTAATAGCGGTCGGCTTCGGCCGCTTCCAGGATCACGTAGTAACTTGCCGCACTCGAATAAATGGTCGAGACCTGGCGCTCGCCGAAGGCGGCGTACAGCACGGTGCGCACGCCGGCCATGTCGACGCCGAGCAGCGCCGCCTTGTCGCGGTCGATGTCGAGCGTGGCTTGCAGGCCGCGGTTCTGCGAATCGCTGGTAACGTCGCGGAACAGCGGATTGGCGCGCATGCGCTCCAGGAACTGGTCGGCCCAGCCGCCAATTTCTCCGCCCGATACGCTCTGCAGCGTGTACTGGTAACGGCTCTTGCTCTGGCGCCCGCCCAGCTGCAGGTTCTGCACCGGCGACATGTACACCTGCACGCCGGCGATGTTGCGCGTGGCCTTGCGCAGTTCGTCCAGCACCGCCGGCATTGCCGGGCGTTCCGAACGCGGCACCAGCACCAGGAACATGCGGCCGGTATTGCCGCCGCCGGTGAACGAGGTCACGTCCTGCACGTGCTTGTTGGCCTGCATGGCGTCCACGACCTTGCCCTGCAATTCCATCAGCTTGGCCGACGAGGTGTCTTCGGCAGCCTCGACGGTAACGCGCAGCTGGCCCAGGTCTTCCTCGGGGAAGAAGCCCTTCGGCATGGTCGAATACAGGACAACGGTCAGCACCAGCGTGCCGAAGGCCAGCATCAGCACCAGGAAACGGTGGCGCAGCGCGCGGTCGAGGCTGCGCGCGTAGCCGTTGCGCACGCTCGTGAACATCGCTTCGAAGCGGCGCCCGATCCACGACATCTCGTGCGGCTCGACGTGGCCGCCGCCCTTGATCAGGCGCGAGCACAGCATCGGCACCAGGGTCAGCGAGACCACTGCCGACACCAGCACCGCGAGGCCGACCACGACCGCGAATTCACGGAACAGCAGGCCGATCACGCCCGGCATGAAGAAGATCGGGATGAACACCGCCACCAGCGAAATCGAGATCGAGATGATGGTGAAACCCATCTCGCGCGAACCGACCAGGGCCGCATGGAAGGGCTTTTTACCCATTTCCATGTGGCGCACGATGTTTTCCAGCACCACGATGGCATCGTCGACCACCAGGCCCACCGCCAGCGTAATGCCGAGCAGCGAGATGTTGTCGAGGCTGTAGCCGAAGGCGTACAGCAGCGACAGCGCGCCGAGCAGCGAAATCGGCACGGTGACGGCAGGGATCAGGGTCGCGCTCAGGCGGTGCAGGAACAGGAAGATCACCAGGATGACCAGGATGACGGTGCCGGCCAGGGTCAGGTTGACGTCGTGGATGGCTTCGCGGATCGAGATCGAGCGGTCGTTCACCAGGTGGATCTTGATCGATGCCGGCAGTTGGGATTCGAATTTCGGCATCAGCGCACGCACCGAGTCGACCACCTGCACGGTGTTCGCGTTCGGCTGGCGCTGCACCATCAGCACGATCGAGCGCTCGCCGTTCAGGCTGCCCGCCGCCTTGACGGACTGGTAGCTGTCTTCGACATTCGCCACGTCCTGCAGGCGTACCGGCAGGCCGTCGCGGGTGGCGACGATCAGCTTGGCGAAATCGGCGGCCCGCATCAGCTGGCCGCCGCCCTGGATGGTCAGGGTCTGGGCCGGGCCGTCGAGCACGCCCAGCGGCGCGTTGGAGTTGGCGGCGCGCAATGCCGAGGCCAGTTCGTCCATCGAAATGTTACGCGCGTTCATCAGGTCGGAACGGGCGCGTACGCGTACGGCAAAGCGCTTGCCGCCGTTCACCGTGACCTGGGCAATGCCCGGCAGGGTCGAGATTGCCGGCGACACCATGTTCTCGGCGTAATCGTTCAGCTCCGACAGGTTCATCGACGGCGAGGTCATGTGCATGAACAGGATCGGCGAGTCGGCCGGATTGACCTTGCGGTAGGACGGCAGGTCCGTCATTTCCTGCGGCAACTGGCGCTGCGCGGCCAGCAGGGCCGCCTGCACGTCCACGGCCGCCTTGTCGACGTCGATCTCGTTGGCGAATTCCAGCGTCAGGTTGGTATTGCCCTGGGTGCTGGTGGAGGTGATGAGCTTGATGCCGGCGATCGTCGAGAATTGCTTCTCCAACGGCAAGGCGACCGAGGACGCCATCGTCTCCGGGCTGGCGCCGGGCAGGTTGGCGCCGACGTTGATGACCGGGGTGTTATAGCTGGGGAGCGCCGCGACCGGGATATGCATGTAGGCCAGCACGCCGACCAGCACCAGGCTGATCGACAGCAGCACCACCATCACGGGACGGCGGATACACAGTTCGGACAAATTCATGCCGCTTTATCCTTTCCTGCCGGCGCAGCCGGCGCACCTTGCGCGCCTTGTTTGTCGCGGGCCGGCCTACCGGCGGCCAAGCGCACCTTGCCGCCCGGGCGCAGGTTCTGCTTGCCTTCGGTGATGACCCGCTCGGTGCCCGTGAGACCGGTCACTGCCGCGTTCAGGCCGAATGCGTGCTGGCGCTCGATCGGCACCATGCGTGCGGTGCCGTCCTCCTCGACCACGTAGACGAAGGTGCCCTGGGCGTTGATGATAATCGCATTTTGCGGAATCACGACGGCGTCCTTGATCGTGCGTACGGTGACGCGGGTGTTCACGTACTGCCCCGGCCACAGCAAGCCGTCGCCGTTGCCGAACTGCGCCTTCACGCGGATGGTGCCGCTGCTCGCGTCGACGGTGTTGTCGACAAACGACAGTTCGCCGGTAATCGGCTTGGCGTCGGCCACGCCGGTGCTGGCTTCGACGGCGACCTTGCCCGCCCTTTGCGCGGCCAGCAGCGAGCCGAGGCTCGATTCCGGCAGCGTGAAGGCGACGTCGATCGGGTCGAGCTGGGTGACGGTGGCCAGCGACGTTGCCGGCTGCACCAGCGAACCCGGATAGACGTTGATGGCGCCGACGCGGCCGGCCATCGGCGCGCGGATGGACGTATAGCTGGCGCTGACCTGGCTGGCGCGCACGGCGGCCGAGCTGGCGGCCAGGGCGGCGCGCGCGCCCTCGACCTGGCTGCGCAGCGTGTCGACGGCGCTCTGGGCGAGGAATTTCTGGGCGACCAGTTCCTGGCTACGCTTGTACTGGCGCTCGAGGTCGGCCAGGCTGGCACGGCCGCGCTGGACCTCGGCCTGGGCCTGGGCCACGCTGGCCTGGTCGCTGCGGTCGTCCAGCGAGAACATCAACTGGCCGGCCTTCACGAACTGGCCTTCCTTGATGTGCACCTGGCGGATCGTGCTGGTGGTTTGTGGACGCAGGTCGACCGTGCGCTGCGGCGTGACGGTGCCGTTGGCCGCCACGTCGACGCCGACGTCCTGGCGTTGCGGCGCGACCACGTTGACGGTGGTGGGCGGCATCGCGCCGCCCCGGCCGCCCGGGCCGCCCTCGGCCTCGGCCTCGGCGCCCCGGTTCATGTACCAGGTACCTGCCGCAGCGGCGGCAACGACGATGGCGATGGTTGCTAGCGTATTCTTTTTCATCCAAGTCCCTTACCGCGCGTGCCGGCGGCTTTTTCAATCAAAGTGCAATGCGAAGGTGCGATGCTACCAATTAAACATGAGAGGCGCGTGCCGCATCAATTTTTGGCCCAGCGTTATTTTTCAGGATAGTACTCCGGCAGCATCAGCGTCACTTCCAGCCCGCCGTCCGGGAGGTTGGCGAGCGTGATGCTGCCGCCGTGCTGCTCGGCGATGTTGCGGGCGATCGTCAGGCCGAGGCCGGTGCCGCCGGATTCGCGCGAGCGCGAGGTCTCGACGCGATAGAACGGATCGAACACGCGCTGCATTTCCGCCTGCGGAATGCCGGGGCCGGCGTCGCGCACGCGGATGCGCGCCGCGCCGTTGACCCGGTCCACGACGACCTGCGCCTTGTGGCCGTACTTGACCGCGTTGTCGATCAGGTTCCCCAGGCAGCGCCGCAAATCGAGCGGACGGCCGAGCAGCGCCATGCCCGAGCGTCCGGCGAGCGTGACCGGCTGGTTGGCGTCGGCGGCATCGTCGACGCTCGAGTCGAGCAGCGAATCGAGGTCGAGCATCTGCATGCTCTCGGTGGTGTCCATGCTGCGCGCCAGGTCGAGCCCCTCGCGCACCATCGCCTGCATCGCCGACAGGTCGCCGATCAGGCGTTCCTGGAGCTCGTTATCCGATACTTTTTCCAGGCGCAGGCGCATGCGCGTGAGCGGCGTCTGCAGGTCGTGGGTGATCGCCGCCAGCATTTGCGTGCGCTGGAAGATGTACTGGCGGATGCGCGCCTGCATCGCGTTGAACGCCGCGCTGGCCTGGCGGAT
>JAQGLR010000082.1 GCA_028292765.1 Massilia sp.
GAGGGCACGGTGTCGTAGTAATTGGTGCGGTCGTAGTCGGTGCTGCCGTTGCTGTCGCTGGCGCCGGCGCCTTCCATCAGGCGGTCGGCGAGACCGCGCGGCAGGTGCTTGCTGCCGGCGAACATCATGTGCTCGAACAGGTGGGCGAAGCCGGTCAGGCCCGGCACTTCGTTGGCCGGGCCGACGTGGTACCAGACGTTCACGGCGACCAGCGGCAGGCGCTTGTCTTCGACCAGGATCACCTGCAGGCCGTTGGGGAGCAGGTACTTGTCGAAGGCGATGGTCGGGATGCCGGGCAGGGTGGTGGCCGCGGCGCCGGATGTGGCGGTACCGCCGGTTTGTGCGCCGGCGCCATTCAGGGCGGCCATCAACAGCGATGCGGCGACCAGCGGACGGGTTTTCATGTAATGCTCCTGCGATGATGTTGGGTGTGGTTCAGTGACAACGCGCGCTGCCGCGGTCGGGCGGCGAGGCGTTCGGCAGGGTAGGTGGGGTCGCTTCCAGCAATTCCCAGTCGTAGCCGCCCGCGTACAGGCGCAGGCGCAGCACGGCGTTGCGGCTGGCGTCGCGCGCTTCGCTGTGCGGCCTCAGGCGCAGGAACGGCGTTGCGTAGGCGCCGCCGGTGCCGACCACGAACTGGCGCACGCCGCCCGCTTTATCCAGCCGTCCCTGCGCGTCCTGCGGCGCGAAGCGCTCGTAATCGTGGTCGTGGCCGGACAATACCAGTTCGGCGCCGGCGGCGTGCAGGAGCGCCCAGGCGTCCTTCATCTTCGGCATGCTGCCATGCCCGCCCGAGCTGTACAGGGGATGGTGCCAGAACGCCAGCGTGCAGGGTGTGGTACCGGGTACATCGTTGTTTGCTCCCTCCCGCGCCAACTCTTCCTTCAGCCAGGCCAGCTGGGCCGCGTGCGGCCCCGGGCCCAGGTTGCTGTCGAGCGAGAGGATGCGCCAGGCGCCGAGGCGCAGGCTGTAATAGCCGCGTCCGGCGCGCTCGCCGAAGTAGGCAAAGTAGGGCAGCGCGCCCTTCGTGTAGTACTCGTGGTTGCCCGGCGACGGCCAGGTGCGGTCCTTGAAGCGCCCCCAGGTCGGCCCGTAGCAGTTGGCGAACTCGGCGGCCGTACCAACTGGGTAGGTGTGGTCGCCCAGCGTCAGTACGACCGCGTCCGGGTCGGCGGCCAGGCCGGCGGCGACCACGGCGGCGGTATCGGAGGCGCCCGACCAGCGCGGGTCGGGATGGCGGCAGCGCGCGATGTCGCCGGCGGCGTAGACGACCTGGACCGGCTGGAGGGGACCTGGCGCAACAGCGGGCGTCGGAGCGGACGCCGTACAGGCGGCAAGCAGCAGCGCGCCGGCGCAGCAGGCGAGGGAAGGCGGCGGGGCCGGCCTGCGCCGCACTATTCGCGCATCATTCAACAAAGCGCAGCAGGCCGCGCAGCGCATGCGCCACCGTCTGCTCGCGCACGGCCTGGCGGTCGCCCTGGAACACCAGGCGCTCGGTAAAGGTGCTGTCGCCGCGCGCCCAGCCGAAGCACACCGTGCCGACCGGCTTGCCCGGCACCGCGCCGGTCGGGCCGGCGATGCCGGTGGTGGAGACGGCGACGTCGGCGGTGCTGTTGGCGAGCGCGCCCTCGGCCATGGCGCCGGCGACTTCCTCGCTCACCGAGCCGCACTGCGCGATCAGCGCCGCCGGCACGTCGAGCATTTCGGTCTTGGAGGAATTCGAGTAGGTCACGAAGCCGCACTCGAACCAGGCGGTCGAGCCGGCGATTTCGGTGACGGCCTGCGACACGCCGCCGCCAGTACACGATTCGGCCGTGGCCAGCACCAGGCGTTTGGCCTGCAGCGCCGCGCCCACTTTCGTTGCAAGATCGATCAGGTCGTTCGTCACGTGCGGCTCCTTCAGCTAATGGGCTTCAATCATGGGGCGACGGGCACCGGGCGCCGGCGCCGGCGGCGGCAGCGGCAACGGTGGCCGCGCACCGGCCATTCTAGCGCGCCGTGGCCGGGATCGGTATGGCAAACTTGCAAGGAAACCGGGCTGGCGCTACCCAAATACGACATGTGCGGGTAGCGTGGCAGCCGAGTCCGGCAAAGCGAATGTCGCATGGGTATCGAACCGACGGCGTGCCAGCTAGCTTGCGTGCGCGGCCTTGCGTGCGACATTGCACCAGTCCAGACTGCTATCCTGCATCGCGGCAATTCCTGCCGCGTTTCTTTTCTTCAATAGGACCCATGCCATTTGATCCTTTCATGCGCTGCCTGGCCAGGACGTTGCTCGCATGATCGCATTGCCGTCGATCCGCAAACAGCTCGTCGCCGTCGTGATGGCCACGACGCTGGCTGCGGTGCTGGTCTCGGTCGGCCTGATCATCGCCTACGACCTGCGCACTTACCAGCGCTCGCTGGTCAACGACCTGTCGACCCAGGCCGAGCTGGTCGGGCACATGACCTCGGCCGCGCTGGCCTTCGACGATGCCCGCCTGGCCGGCGAGAACCTGGCGCTGCTGCGCACCCGGCCGACGGTGCACTCGGCCGCGATCTTCGACGGGCGCGGGCGCCTGTTCGCGTCCTACGTGGCCAGCGGCGGGCCGGCGTCGTTCCCGGCACGCCCGCAAGCGGCGGGGGCGCACATCGAAGGCGGCTACCTGGTGCTGTTCCGCCCGATCGTGGAGAACGGCGAAACGGTCGGCACGGTCTGGCTGCGCGCCGAGGACCGCTTGCTGGCGCGCACCGTCGACTATCTCGGGATCGCGCTGGGCGTGACGCTGCTGGCGCTGGCGGTGGCCTGGCTCCTGATGCGCCGCATCGGGCGCATCATCACCACGCCGATCGTGGCCATTACCGACATCGCGCGCGACGTCGTCGCCACGCGCGACTATTCGCGCCGGGCGCCGCGCATCGGCAACGACGAGGCGGCCGAGCTGGCCGATTCGTTCAACGCGATGCTGGTCGAGATCGAACAGCGCACGCGCGCGCTGGAAGGCTCGAACGCGGAGATCGTGCGCGAAGCGCAGGAGCGCGCCCGCGCCCAGCAGGAAGTCATGCGCCTCAACGAGCAGCTCGAACAGCGGGTCGACGAACGCACGCTGCAGCTGGCGCTGGCCAACGCGGAACTGGCCAATGCGATCGACGAGGCGCGCAACGCCAACCAGGCCAAGTCGGCCTTCCTGTCGTCGATGAGCCATGAGCTGCGCACGCCGCTGAACGCGATCCTGGGCTTTGCCCAGATCCTCACGTCCGATTCGCTGCCCACGACCGCGGTCCAGAAGAAGGAATTCGCCACCCATATTTTGAAGTCGGGACGCCATTTGCTCACGCTGATCAACGAAATCCTGGACCTGGCGAAGGTGGAATCGGGCACGATTTCGCTGTCGATGGAGCCGGTCGAGCTAGGCGAGATCCTGCGCGAGTGCCGCACGATGGTCGAGCCGCTGGCGGCGGCGCGCGGCGTGCGCGTGCTGTTCCCGGACGAGGCCAATGCCATGCTGCTGGCCGACCGCACGCGCCTGAAACAGGTACTGTTGAACCTGCTTTCGAACGCCATCAAGTACAATCGCGATGCCGGCGCTGTTGTGCTCGACTGCATCCAGGTCAATCCCGGGCGCCTGCGCATTTCGGTGCGGGACACGGGCATGGGCCTGCGCCAGGACCAGGTGGACAGCCTGTTCCAGCCGTTCAACCGCCTGGGACAGGAAGCGGGCGCCCAGGAAGGCACCGGCATCGGCCTGGTGGTGACGCGGCGCCTGGTGGAGCTGATGGGAGGCAGCATCGACGTCACCAGCAGCCCGGGCGTGGGCAGCGTGTTCTCGATCGAGCTGGCCAGCACGGCGCCGCTGGCGCGCGCCATCGATCCCGCCGCGCAGCTTGCGCCGGCGCCGGTCGAGCGTCTCGAGGGCGCGCCGCACCTGCTGTTATATGTGGAAGACAATCCTGCAAACCTGAAACTGGTGGAGGAAATCGTGCGCTTCCGGCCTGACTTGCGCCTGCTGGCGGCCGGCGACGGCCCGCTCGGCCTGTCGCTGGCGCGCACGCGCCGCCCGGAGATCATCCTGATGGACCTGAATTTGCCCGGCATGAGCGGGCTCGACGTACTGAAGGAACTGCGGCTTGACGCGCGTACGGCCGCCATCCCCGTGATCGCGCTGACCGCGAACGCGATGGCGAGCGACATCGAGCGCGGCATCGAGGCCGGCTTCTTCCGCTACCTCACCAAGCCGATCGACATCGACCGTTTCAATGAAGCGATCGACGGCACGCTCGCGCATTTGCGTAGCGGGCCGCGCGCGGCCGGAGGCTCCGCCCCATGATCACGCCCGCCGACATCCGCCGCGCGCGCGTGCTGGTCGTGGACGACCAGCCGGTCAACGTCCAGCTGCTGGAATACCTGCTCAAGACTACCGGCTACGAGAACGTCTACAGCACGCTCGACCCGCGCCAGGTGGTGTCGCTGCACCTGAAATACCGCTTCGACCTGATCATCCTCGACCTGCACATGCCGGGCATGGACGGCTTCCAGGTGATGGAGGCCCTGAAACCCCTGGAAAGCGAATCCTGGCTGCCGGTGCTGGTGGTGACGGCCGAGCCGGACAAGAAGCTGGCGGCGCTCGAAGCGGGCGCGCGCGACTTCATCGGCAAACCCCTCGACACGGTCGAGGTGATGACGCGCATCCGCAACCTGCTGGAGGTGCGCCTGATGCACCGCGAGTCGCGCGAATACGGTGCGCGCCTGGAACGCACCGTGCGCGAACGCACCGCCGCGCTGGGGCGCTTTCGCAGCGCCATGGACGCCACCACCGACGGCATTTTCCTGATCGATGCGGCCAGCCTGGCGCTGGTCGATGTGAGCGACGGCGCCTGCCGCATGCTCGGCTTTTCGCGCGAGGCGCTGTTGCGCATCGATCCGGTGGCGCTCGGCCTGACGACGAAGGACCAGCTCGAGCGGCATCTGGCCACGAATGGCGCGGCGCACGAGGCCGACATCGCCGAGACGGAATTGCTGCGCGCCGGCGGCGAAGGCGCGGTGCCGGTCGAGATCAGCTGGCAGTGGCAGGAGTCGGATACCAGCTCAGGTGCCAGCACAAGTACCAGCAAACTCCTGATCGCGGTGGCGCGCGACATCAGCGAACGCCTGCAGGCGCAGCAGCACCTGAAACACCTGGCCAGCTTCGATGCGCTGACTGGTCTGCCGAACCGCATCCTGTTCTTCCA
>JAQGLR010000357.1 GCA_028292765.1 Massilia sp.
GCGTTGCTTCAGACTGCTCGGTGAACGCGTCATGGCGCGTGACTTCGACCGTCAGGTCGCCGAGTTACAGGTACGCGCCGCCATCCTCAACCGCTTCACCCGGTTGGGCACACCCACGACCGTGGCCATGCCGTAATTCCGTCTGGGGTTTGGGGTATTACGTGCTGAGCTGATTTATGCAACAAAGCCCCTCCGATCTGCATGATTGCAATCAACCGTAACGTAAATAATCCGGAAGGATGAACATGAAGGGCGTGATTCGACTCGGTGACTCGACCAGTCATGGCGGCAAGGTGATCGCCGCTTCTGGTACCTCATTCGTGCACGGTATCGGCGTGGCGCGAAAGGGGGACGCGTGCGTTTGTCCCGTCAAAGGACATTCGCCGTGCGTCATTATGGAAGGTGATCCGTATGTGCTTGTCGGTGGCATACCGGTCGCCTTTCAGGGCCACAAGACATCGTGTAGCGCGACACTCATCTCGTCCGCGCCAACGTCGGTCAAGGTGTAATTTCACGCTCCTCGCAAACATGAATGTAGTTCTGCGATGCTGAAACCGGGACCGGGAATGGAATCGCCGTTGGGTAGATTACGCCACGCCGCAGAGGCAGTGGCATTGCTTGCCTTGCATCCGTGTGGGATAGCTGGAACGCCAGCTATCCGTTCAGGTGCCCTCACGGACATCAGTCCACACGCAGTGCATCATTTGTCGTTCACCATGAAATCTCCTGTCCCGAGTGCCGCGACGCGAAGCGGCTAGCAGAGATCAAGGTCATCGCGCAAAGCAGAGGCGGTCAGTGCTTGGGAACAGCGTGGCAGTGTAGTAGCGTGCGACATCGATTCCAGTGCGTACGCGGGCACACCTGGCAAGCCATGCCGCGCAAGGTGATCAATGAAGGAAGCTGGTGCCGGCGTTGCGCGCAGCAGGATCATGGAAAGAAACTGCTGCGCCAGGACGGGTTGGCCCGCCTGCTAGACGTTGCCGATCGTCGAGGCGGCAAGTTGCTGGATAGCGTTTATACCGGCATGCATGCGCGATACCGTTTTTCCTGTGCAAACGACCATCAGTGGCATGCGGAAGGTGCCGAACTCGTTCGCGGCTCATGGTGCAGGGCGTGCGCGAACGAGGACAAGCGCATTCGGTACCGGCTACCCGACGGCCTTGCCCGTCTGCACGCTGCGTCACAGGCCAAACAGGGCGTCTGCCTGTCCCCGGAATACGTCCTGGCGCGAACTCCCTACCGGTTTCGCTGCCAGCAGGATCATGAATGGCAAGCCCCCGGTCAGCGCATTTTCCGCGGTTCGTGGTGTCCAACATGTGCGACGGAGCGCAAACGACTGAGCATTGACGAGATGCGGACGCTAGCCCGGCAACGCGGTGGCCGCTGCCTGTCCGAACATTACAAAAATTCTGTAAGCAAGTTGCAGTGGGAATGCCACCGCGGCCACCAATGGCATGCAACACCAAGCTCTGCGACCGCTGGACACTGGTGCCCAACTTGCGCACATTTCGACCAGATATCAAATCCCCGCTCCAAGGCCTGGAGCAGGTATGTTTCAGCCAAATAGCAGTAGAGCAGGTGGCTGATTTTCAGACTGAAGAAGCGCAGTGAGGGTGCCGCCGTGCACTGCGCTTCCGATCTCTGGCAGCCGCTTCGGCTCCCCTGACAGGCCCAGGCGCTGCGCTTGCGGCCGGCGCTAGCCTATCCACTACAATCCTTCCATCCTTGGCGGCACGACAACCGCCAGCTGATCGACACGTGGTTCCAAAGCAACAGTTCCTCATGGCGGCCGCTACGCCAGGGCGCATCCCGAGGCGCCATGGCAGCGCCGGCCGGGGCGGCAGGTGTCATAATGCGGGCGTCAAACCAGGAGAAACAAGTGATTCGTTATTTAGGCACGCGCAAGAATAGCGAGGGCGCCGCCGTCTACGTGTTTATCGTGAACGGCCTCGAAAAAGAGGTCCGCGAGCACGCGCTCAAGCAGCACCCCGGCTGTTACGAGGCCTTGCCGGCGTCGGCCAAGGCGAAGATCGCCGCCAACCGCGACTGGCTGTCGAAGCTGTGACCCTGCCGCGCGCCGCCGCAGGCAGCTTGCTGGCGCTTGCCTGTGTCTGCGCCTGCGCCAATGCCTGGGCCGCGCCCTCGACCTTCGCACCCGTCATCGGCAGCGCGCTGCTGTGCAGCGGTCATCTCGACAACGCATACTTTCATTCCTGGCTCACCAGCGCTTTCGGCCCGGCCTACAAGCAGGAGGGCGGGGCGCACTGGTTCAAGCTTGACGCCACGCTGTGGGGCAAACCGGTGCTCGAGGTCATGGTCAGCGACGACTCCAACCCGCTGGTGTTCGTGGCCGCCGTGCTCGACAGCAAGCCGGAAGAACTGGAAGACGCGATCCGCGCCGGGGCAGGCTTGCGCCACCTGCCGGCCGACGCTTCACGCTTTCCTTTGAGGGAATCGAATCCGGGCAGCGTCATCGCTTATCACAACGACAAATCCAAAATATACTGCGCCAGGTATAAACCCTTGCCGCCCGCCCGCTAGCCCTCCATGTACAACAATTACTTCAGCCTGAAGCAGGCGCCGTTCTCGATCGCGCCCGATCCGCGCTACCTGTTCATGAGCGAGCGCCACCGTGAGGCGCTGGCGCACCTGCTGTATGGCATCAACAGCGGCGGCGGCTTCGTGCTGCTGACGGGCGAGATCGGGGCCGGCAAGACCACGGTCTGCCGCTGCTTCATCGAGCAGGTTCCCGAGAACTGCCGGCTCGCCTATATCTTCAACCCGAAACTGACCGTCGCCGAATTGCTGCAGTCGGTGTGCGAGGAATTCCGCATCGCGGCGCCAGGCGGGGAGGCCGGGGTGCAGGCCGGGGTCAAGGCTTACATCGACGCCATCAACGCCTACCTGCTGGCCTCGCATGCGCAGGGGCAAAACAACGTGCTCGTCATCGACGAGGCGCAGAACCTGTCTTCCGACGTGCTCGAGCAGTTGCGCCTGCTGACCAACCTCGAGACGAGCGAACGCAAGCTGCTGCAGATCATCCTGATCGGCCAGCCGGAGCTGCGCACGATGCTGGCGCGTCCCGATCTGGAGCAACTGGCCCAGCGCGTGATCGCGCGTTACCACCTGGGGCCGCTGTCCGAGGGGGAAACCGGCGCCTACATCGCGCACCGGATGGCGGTCGCGGGTAGCCAGGGCGCGCCGGTGTTCCCGGATTCGATCGTGCCGCTCGTGCACCGGATCAGCGGCGGCGTGCCGCGCCGCATCAACCTGCTGTGCGACCGCGCGCTGCTGGGCGCCTACGTGGAAAACAGCCGCGAAGCGACGCCTCTGATCGTTCGAACGGCCGCCGCCGAGGTGTTCGCGGGGGAGGGCGCCGCGGCGCCAGGTATGGTGCCGAACACGGCGCGCTGGCCGCTGCTGGCCGGCGGCGTCCTTGCCGGGGCGGTCTTGAGCGCGGCGGCGTGGCAGCTGCTGCCGCGTGCCGCTGCGCCGTTGCCGGTACCGCAGGCCGCGGCGCCGGGAACAATTACTGTCCCTTCCTCGGTCAAGGGGACGGCAAACGGGGCCCCAAAAAATATCCTTGTCGCCGCCGCAAAGCCGGTGCCGGTGGCCAGGCAAGCAGTGCTGCCGCTTGGCCGGCCTGACGAGGCGTCGGCGCTGCGCGCGCTGGCCACGCGCTGGGGCCGCGCGCTGCCCGAAGGCGAGCCTTGCCAGATCGCGTACCGGATCGACCTGCGCTGCCTGCAAGGCCGCGGCGGCATCTACGAACTGCGCCAGCTCGACCGCCCGGCCGTGATCACGCTGCGCGAGGGTGCGGCCACGCGCTACGCCGTGCTGGTCGGCATGGACGAGGGGAGCGTGACGATCGATACGGGCCGCGGCCGCGAGCGCGTCGACCTGGCGAACCTGGCGCCGCGCTTCACCGGCGAGTACACCACCTTCTGGACAATGCCGCGCAGTTTTCGCGACCAGCTGGCGCTCGGCGACGAGGGAGCCGACGTCGACTGGCTCGCCACGCGCCTGGCCGGGCTCGTGCGCGCCGCGGCGCCGGCGGCGCAGCAGCCCTTGAATGCACATACCCAAGGCTTGCTGCGCGCCTTCCAGCAGAAACAGGGCCTGACTGCCGACGGCGTGGCCGGCCCGCGCACCTACATCCGCCTCAACCAGTTGACCGGGGTGGACGAGCCACGCCTGCTCGCCGCCGCCAGGACGGGACAATAAAATGTCGTACATTCTCGAAGCACTCAAAAAGGCGCAAGCCGAACGCCAGTTGGGCCACACGCCGGACATCCACACGCCCGCGCCCGTCCATGTGCCCCCTCCCGCGGCGCCCGCGAAGCGCAAGCCGCTGCTGATCGGGCTCGGGGCGGGGGGGCTGGTTGCCGCGCTGGCGGCCGGGCTGGCGTGGCGTGGTGGCGCGCCTGCGCCGGCGCCGACATCCGCGCAGCCGGCCATACTCGCGCAAGCCGGGGCCGGGGCCGATGCCGCGAGCCAGGGTTCGCCCGCCCCGGTTGCTGGCGCCGATAATGCAGGCATGGAGGCGGCCGTCCCCGTGGTATCGGTTGCCGATGTGACGCCGCCGTCGCCCGTCGCACCGCCCCGGGAGGGGGCGCCTGCCGCCCGGAAGCGCGAACCTGTTGCCGCGCCGGTCCCGGCGGCGCCGCCGGCCGTGCCGAAGGCTGCCCGTTCGCCATCCCCCCGGCCTGCCGCGTCAGCGGACACGGTGGCGCAAGAGGCCATGCCGCAGGCGGTCTACCTGCCCGCCCCTGCCCGCGTAGCGGAAAGCCCGCCGGCCGTCCGCGCGTCCGAACCGATTCCCGAAGAAAGCCTGCGCACGCTGCAGCAGTTGCCGGAAGCGATACAGCGCGAAGTGCCGAAAATCGCCGTCGGCGGCTATATCTACTCGCCGAATCCGGCCGACAGGCTGCTGCTGGTCGACAAGATACTGCGCCGCGAGGGCGAGGAACTGGCGCCGGGACTGGTCCTGGAGCGCCTGATGCCGAAATACGCCGTGATGAACTACCGGGGCACCCGCTATCGTGTCAGTTACTGATTCCCGGGTCTGCCAAGCCGCGCAAGCGGGCCCGGTGCTGGCCGTCGTCGGCTGGTCGGGCAGCGGCAAGACGACCCTGCTCGAATTCCTCGTGTCGCGCCTCAGCGCGCGGGGCCTGCGCGTAAACATCGTCAAGCACAGCCACCACGACATCGAACTCGAGCCGCCGCACAAGGACAGCGCGCGCCTGCGCATGGCCGGGGCGGCCGAGGTGATGATCGCTTCGCCCTACCGCTACGCCATCCTGCGCGAACTGCGCGGGGAGGGCGAACCGCCGCTGGCCGAACAGCTCGCCCGCCTGGCGCCGGCCGACCTGACGCTGGTCGAAGGATACAAGTGGGAGCCGCTGCCGAAACTCGAGGTATTCCGGCCGGGCCTCGGGCGCCCACCGCTTTACGTGAGTGACCCGCTGGTGGTGGCGGTGGCGTCGGACGCGCCACCGGCCACACCCGCGCCCGGGCCGGCCTGGCTCGACCTGAACACGCCCGCCGACGTTTTGACCTGGCTCACCGAATGGATGAAGATACAGGCTAAAGTTTCCGGCAATCAAGCCGTTAACGGAGGATAACCCTCTTCAGGAGACCGGAATGGATGTCCTTGCTATCGCCAAGTTGTCTACGACCGTTGCCGAAACCGGCAACAAGCAGGAGGTCGCCCTGACCATGCTGAAGAAGCAGCAGGACATGCAAAAATCGGTGGCCACCCAGATGCTCGACGCCATCGCGCCGCCGCAGCCCCTGCAAAACCTGCCGGCGCACCTGGGCAACACGATCAACACCAGCGCCTGATCCTTGAAGTAAACGAAACGCGGCGCCCCAGGGCGCCGCAGCAGAAGGCTCAGTGGAACGCGCGCAGGACGCGCGCTTCGCCAGTCTGGTCGGCGAAGCGCTCGTTGGCCAGCCGGGTCGCTTCCATCATGCGACTCAGCTGGGCGTCTTCGAAGCGTTCGAGTTCTTCGTTGGCCGCGTTGAGCGCCATGGCCAGCTTGGCGCGCGCGTTCTGGTACAGGACGCTTGTGTACTGATCGGTGTTTTTCAGCAGCTCTTCCGCGTTCTCGATCACAAGGCGCAGATCGCCGATCAGCCGCTCCTGGGCCTGCGGGTTTTGTTCCGGGGTTTCCATTGCCGTCACCTTAAGCCGGTTGGTCACGTCTTAAAATTTACACAAGGACTACCGGTCGCGTTTGTCTGCGCGCAAACGTGTGCCGTAGAGGCCGGCAGTCCCGCCTACTGCACCGAGATCCGCACGTCGCCCACGGTCACGGTTTGTCCGGTGCGAATCTTTGCGGTCTTGCGCAGCTCCTGCTTGCCATCGACCGACACCGCGCCGCTGGCCACCATGTGCTTGCCGGCGCCGCCGCTGTCGCACAGGCCAACCATTTTCAATAGCTGGTTGAGCTCGACGAACTCGGATGTCAGTTCGAAAGTTGTCTTTTGCATACTATCCTCGGGAAAAATTGTGGGGCGCACGCTTGGGTTTCGCCTTGGCGTTGCCAGTGAATCAAGCCCAACCGTGCCGGCCTCTCAGGCCGGGTCCGGCCGCGTCATGTCCATCGGAACAATCCACTGCTTGAACTGTTCTTCGGTGACCTGGCCCGATTGCAGTGCCGCCTCGCGCAGCGTGATGCCTTCGTGCTGCGCATGCTTGGCAATCTGCGCGGCGGCATCATACCCGATGTGCGGCGCCAGTGCGGTCACCAGCATCAGCGACCGTTCCATCAGCTCGCCGATACGCGCGCGGTTCGGTTCGATCCCCCTGGCGCAGTGCTCGTCGAACGAGCGCATGCCGTCGGCCAGCAGGCGCGCGCTCTGCAGGAAGTTATGCGCGATCATCGGCTTGAACACGTTCAGCTCGAAGTTGCCCTGGGAGGCGCCGACCGTCAGGGCGACGTCGTTGCCGAACACCTGGCAGCACAGCATCGTCAGCGCTTCGCACTGGGTCGGATTGACCTTGCCCGGCATGATCGAGCTGCCCGGTTCGTTTTCCGGAATCGTGATTTCGCCCAGGCCCGAGCGCGGGCCGGAGGCCATCCAGCGCACGTCGTTGGCGATCTTCATGAGCGCGGTGGCAAGTAGCTTGAGCGCGCCATGGCTGGAGACCAGCGCGTCGTGCCCGGCCAGGGCCGCGAACTTGTTCGGCGCGGTCTTGAAGGACAACCCGGTGCGCGAGCCCAGCTCGGCGGCGATGCGCGGCGCGAACTCGGGGTGCGCGTTCAGGCCGGTCCCGACCGCCGTGCCGCCCGCCGCCAGCAGCAGCAGGCCGGGCAGGGAGGACTTGATCGCGCTTTCCGCGAATTCGAGCTGGGCGACGTAGCCGGAAAACTCCTGGCCGAGCGTCAGCGGCGTCGCGTCCTGCAGGTGGGTGCGGCCGATCTTGACGATATCGTCGAAATCGCGCGACTTGACCAGCAAGGTGCTGCGCAGGCGCGCCAGCGACGGCAGCACGTCCTTCGAGACCGCCAGCGCCGCCGCCACGTGCATGGCAGTCGGGAAGATGTCGTTCGAGGACTGCCCCATGTTGACGTGGTCGTTCGGGTGCAGCAGGCGCGCTTCGCCGCGCTCGCCGCCGGACAGCTCGGAGGCGCGGTTGGCCAGCACCTCGTTCATGTTCATGTTGCTCTGGGTGCCAGAGCCGGTCTGCCAGACGGACAGCGGGAACTCGTCCGGGCAGCGGCCATCCAGCACTTCGTCGGCGGCGGCGATGATGGCATCGGCCTTGTCGCGCGGGAGCTTGCCCAGCGAGCGGTTGACGGCGGCCGCCGCGCGCTTGACCTGGGCCAGCGCGGACACCAGTTCCGGCGCCATCTTTTCGGTCGAAATATGGAAGTGGTGCAGGGAGCGCTGGGTCTGCGCGCCCCACAGGCGGGCGGCCGGGACCTCGATCGGGCCGAAACTGTCTTTTTCTATCCGCTGGTCTTCTATCCGCGTATCCATGAACTTGTCCTCTTGTTTGTCATATTAATTATTTCGGGGATGGCGCTAAAGAGTGTAGCCGAACACCCGTTAATTACGCTTAGGCTACAAATTCATCTTCCCATGGCGATTCGCGCTTCCCACATCGTTTCAAGCTTGCTGTTCGCCTGTGCGGCCATGGCAGCGCACGCCGCCGAACTGGGCGATGCGCAGGTGCTGTCCCACATCGGCCAGCCACTGGCGGCAAGCGTCGAGCTGACGACGGTCGAGGATGCGGCCGCGAAGGTAGGGGTGCGCCTGGCGCATCCCGATGTCTACCGGGGCGCGAGCATCGCCATGCCCGCGGTCCTGTCCAGCCTGAACATGAAGGTGATGCAGCGCGACGGCCGCCAGTTCCTGCGGCTGAGCACAGGTAAGCCGGTCGAGAGCCGCCACCTGCACGTCTATCTCGAGCTGCTCGATGGCGGCCAGCGCAGCGTGCGCCTGGTGACGCTGTGGCTGACGCCGGACCCGAACCCGGCGCCGGCGCCGCTGCCTGTTGCCGTCGCCCCGCGGGCGGCGGTCGTCGACGTGCCGCCGGCCATGGTGGACGCGCCACGCCGCCCCGCGCCGCCACGCAAGCCCGTGCCCGCGAGGCGTCCCACCGCAGCCTTGCACGAAGGCGAGGAATACGTGGAGCCGCGAAAGACGGCCGCGAAGGGCGCAGCGCTGCCCCCAAAGAAAGCGCCTGACAAGAAAGTGGCGTCCAGCGCACCGCCCGTCGCGGCTGCCAAACCGCAGGACACACCCGGCACCTGCGCGCCGCAGCCGGCCGCCGGGCGCCTGGATGCCTGCGCCGCGCTGGGCGAGAAGAATGCCGCGCTGCGCCACGAGCTCGGCCAGCTCGAAGCGAAGGTGAAGATGCTGCAGGTGGCGGCCGGGGGCGCAGCGTCAACCGTAACGGCGCCTGCCGCCGCACCCGCATCCGCACCGAAGGGCGCACCGCGCATCCAGCTCAAGCCAAAGAAACCGGTGCCGCCCGAATCGGAAGCGCCATGGGGGCTGATCGGCGCCGCCGTTGCGGCAGTCGTCGCGCTTGCGGGACTGGCCGTCGCACTGCTGCGCCGCCGCAAGCGCTCGAGCTTCGGCAAGATCCCGAAAGAGCACAAGCCGGCCAGGGTGCCGAAAGAAGGGAAGGCGCCGGCGCCCGGCGGGTCTGAAGGCGGACCCGACGACCCGCCAAAGCCGAGCTTCATGTCGGCCGTGAAGGCGCGCCTGATGCCGGGTACGCACAAACCTGCGGCGCCCGGGCCAGTCGAGCCGCCGCCGGAAAACATGGGGACCTGAGGCGACGGCGGCGCGCACGAATCACTCTACACAAGTTATAAATTTGATATATACTTGGTTCGTTGGTTGTCAAAACCACAAAACGGTACAGAGTCCGTCGCAGCCACCACCGATAGCGTGGCGCGGGTAACGGATGTACGTCGCGAGACGCCTGTTTCCGGAAGCGGTCACGTTTGCCAACAGCGGCAGCGGACGCCGGATGCAACCGGCAAAGAGGCGACACCAGGTTACCTGGTGTTGCTCTCCGAATTCATGTGGCCGGCACCAGCCGGTCGCAGCACCAGGGCGCCTTCGGGCGCCTTTTTGTTTGGCACGCCGTTTCGACGCTCATTGTTACGTGCAATAAAAAAGCGCCCGCAGGCGCTTGATGATTCATTCGACGACGGGGCAGGTCAGTGGGTGCGCATCGCGCGGTCCAGCTGGCCCATCCACGGCTCGGTGATGTCGCGGATCGCGCGGTCATTGGCCATGATCTGCTTGAGCAGGTCGATCTTGCGCTGGCGCTTGGCGCCGTCAAGTGCCGGCACACCCGTCGCGGCGGCCGTTGCCTGTGCGGCGCATTGCGCCTGCAGGCTGTCGAAACCTTCCCAGTCCTCCGATTGCGCTGCCGCGGCCATCTTGCCGGTCAGGCCAGCAATATTTTCGTACATCGAGAGGACTTGGTTGGAGGTCATGTGAGCACCGCTGCAATTTTTCCGGCCGGATTACCGGTTGTCCTCCTTTTACGGCAGGGCTTTCGGAAACTTTAGGGTCTCTCGTAAAAATAGTCGAAATAATTTTTTGGCCAGGATGGGAAAGGGTTGACGCGCCTGCCGGGGGCTGGCGCCATGCGCGCCGCATACTGCCGGGATTCTGCATTCCGGCGCGGTTTTTTGCCGTTTGTCGCATTCCGGGCAGCGCGCCGCTCCGCTTCCCCTACAGTGCGTGCTGGATCGCTGCGCCAGGCAGGGCGGCAGAATACGCATCAAAATAATAACAAAGAGGACATCATGAGAGACAAGCGAACATCGCGCGGCGCCGCGGCCGTGGCGCTGGCGCTGGCTGCGGTGCTGGCCGCCGCCCCTGTGCCGGCGGCGGCCCGGGCCGAAGCCCCGTTTTCGTTTGCCGGCACACCCGGCAAGCTGCCGAAGGATGTCATTCCACTGCTGTACGACGCGCACCTCGTGCCGAATATTGCCGACGATACCTTCAGCGGTCACCAGACCGTCGAAATCGAAGTGCTCCGCGCAACCAGGCGCATCGTGCTCAACGCCGCCAAGCTGAAGGTCGGGCACGCCACCCTGTCCAGGCGCGGCAAGGCGCGGCAGACGCTGCAACCGATCCTCGACGAACAGCAGGAAACCCTGGCCTTCGAGTTGAAAACGCCGCTGGCGCCGGGGCGCTACACGCTGGCGCTGCGCTTTCGTGGCCAGATCAACCGCGAAGGGCGCGGCCTGTTCCAGGTAGGCTACAAGGTGGGCGGCGTCGATAAAAAGCTGGTTGCCACCACCATGGAACCCTCCGACGCGCGCCGCATGCTGCCGACCTGGGACGAGCCGGCCTTTCGCGCCCGCTTCAAGCTGACGGTCGATCTGCCGGCCAGCTTCAAGGCCTACTCGAACACCCCGGCCCTGAAGCAGGAAAAGCTGGCCGGCGGCCTGCAGCGCATCTCGTTTGCCCCGACCCCGAAGATGCCGAGCTACCTGGTGGTCCTGGTGGCCGGCGAGATGGAGCGCGTTACGGCGCGCCAGGACGGCGTCGAGATCGGCATCGTCACCACCGAAGGCAAGCTCGGCGCCACCGCCTTCCCGCTGGCGGCCACCCGCGACCTGCTGCGCTACTACAACAACTACTTCGGCGTGTCGTATCCGCTCGCCAAGCTCGACCAGATCGCGATTCCCGGCGGTTTCAACGGCGCGATGGAGAACTGGGGCGGCATCGTCTACAACGAGGCGACCCTGCTGTACGACCCGAAAAAGAGCCCGGAAGACACCAAGAAGCTCAGCTTCGAGGTCAACGCCCACGAAGTGGCGCACCAGTGGTTCGGCAACCTGGTGACGATGGCCTGGTGGGATAACCTGTGGCTCAACGAAGGCTTCGCCTCGTGGATGGCCTCGAAAGCGACCGAGCGCTTCCATCCCGAGTGGCGCCCTTACCTGGACGGCATCGTCGAGCGCGAAAGCGTGCTGAACCTGGATGCGCGCAAGACCACCCACCCGATCCAGATGCGCATCGACAACGAAGAACAGGCCGCCGGCGCCTTCGATGCCATCACCTACATCAAGGGCCAGGGCTTCCTGCGCATGCTCGAAAGCTATGTTGGCGAAGCCAAGTTCCGCAAGGGCATCCGCGCCTACATGGCCGCTCACCAGTACTCGAACACGACCACGGCCGACCTCTGGACGGCCATCGAAACGGCTTCCGGCAAGCCGGTCGCCAGGCTGGCTGCCGACTGGACGACGCAGCCGGGCTTTCCCCTGATTTCGGTGGCGCAGGCCTGCGAAGGCGGCAAGCGCAAGATCACCCTGTCGCAGGAACAGTACCGGGTCGACGAGCCGGCGACGGAAGAACGCCTGTGGAGCGTGCCGCTGCAGGTCGCCACCGTCGGTGGCCGCGCCTGGACCACGCTGCTCACCAACCGCAGCACCACGATCACCCAGGGCGGCTGCGACGGCGCGCTGGTGGTCGACCCGGACAGCGTGGGCTTTTTCCGCATCCAGTACGACCGCGCCAGTTTCGATGCGCTCGCCGCCAACGCAGCGCAGTTGCCGGACCCGACGCGGTTGAAACTCCTGCTTGATGCCTGGAGCCTGGTGACGGCCGGGCGCACGCCGCTTGCCAGCTATGTTGAACTGGTCGCGAAATATGGCGACGAGCCGCGCCTGGCCGTCTGGGAATCGATCCTCTCGAACCTCGGCACCCTGCAGAACCTGGCGCGCGGCGAACCGGAAAGTGCGCCCGTCCGGCGTTTCGTGGCCGGCTTCATGCAGCCGCGTTTCGACAAGCTCGGCTGGGAGCCGCGCGCGGGCGAGACGATCGAGGAAAGCCGGCTGCGCCCGCTGCTGGCGGGCGCACTGGCGCGTGCCGGCGACGAACGGGCGATTGCCGAGGCGCGCAGGCTCTTCACACGCTATATGGTTGACCCGTCCTCGGTCAGCCCGGAGATGCTCGACTTCGTCGTGAACACCGCCGGCCGCTACGCCGACGCCGCCACCTACGCCGCACTCGGCAGGGCGCTGGCGGCCAGCACAAGCGACGAGGAACGCTATCGCATCGGCGGCGCCATGACCCTCGTGCTGGACCCGGTGCTGGCCGCCAGCACCCTGGAGATGGCGCTGTCGCCGCAGACCCCGAGCAACCTGGTGGGTCATATCGTCGCCGGCGTCGGGCGCGAGCATCCGGACCAGGCCTGGGCGTTTGCGGTCGCCAACCGGGGCGCGCTGGTCGCCAGCGCCGATGCGGTCGCGCGCAACCGCGCACTGGCGAGCGTGGTCGCATCCTCGCCGGACGCGCGCCATGCGGATATGATGGAACAATACGTGGCCAAGAACTTCGGCCCCGATGCGCTGGTCGAAGCCCGGCGCATCGGCAACGGCATCCGCGTGCGCGCCGCGCAAAAGGCGCGCCTGCTGCCGCAGGTGCGCGCCGCGCTGGCGGCCCCGCGCGAATAAGCGATCACGATAAAAAAGGACGAGCATGAAGACAGGTTTTACCTCCATGAAAGCGGCCATCGCATTGGCCCTGTACGGTGCCGCGCTGGCTTCTGCCGGCGCCCAGGAAGCCACAAAGCTAGCCCCGCCCGCCGAGCGGGCCGCCGCCGGTAAAACCGCCGGCATGACCGTTCTGCCAGGCGACGATTTCTTCACCTGGGCTAACGGCGACTGGCTGGCAAAAACCGAGATCCCGGCCGACCGCGGTTCGTGGAGCGCCATGGGCGCGCTGGCCGAAGAGACCAATGGCCGCATCGCGAAGATGATCGAGGAGCTGGGCGCAGCCAACGCATCGGGCAAGAACGCAAGCGGCGAAGCGCGCAAGGTGGCCGACTTCTACGCCGCCTACATGGACGAGGCGGGCATCGAAAAGCGCGGCCTGGCCCCGATCAGGCCGATGTTGTCCAGCATCGCCGCTATCCGCGACAAGGCGGCGCTGGTGCGCGCCCTGGGAAGCTCGGTGCGGGCCGATGTCGACCCGCTCAACGCCACCGACTTCTTCACCGAAAACCTGTTCGGCCTGTGGGTGGCCGGGGGGCTGATCGACCCGTCGCGCAACCTGCCTTACCTGCTGCAGGGCGGCCTCGGCCTGCCCGATCGCGCCTACTACCTCGAGAACAATGCCCGCATGGCCGAGCTGCGCACGAAATACCAGCAGCACATCGCGGCCATGCTGAAGCTGGCCGGTTTCGACAAGGCCGAGGAACGCGCCGCCCGCGTGTTCGAACTCGAGCTGGCGCTGGCGCAAACCCATGCCATGCGCGAGGACTCGGCCAACATCCAGAAGTCGAACAATGTCTGGACGCTGAAAGACTTCGCCGCCGAGGCGCCGGGCGTGGACTGGAAGGCCTTCTTCAAGGCGGCCGGGCTGTCGGGCCAGGAGCGCTTCCAGGTGTATCACCCGAGCGCCGTGACGGGCGCGGCCAGGCTGCTGGCCAACCCCGATGTCGCCATCTGGCGCGACTATCTGGCCTTCCACAAGCTCAATCAATATGCGAGCCTGTTGCCGAAGGCGTTCGCCGACCAGCGCTTCGAATTCACCGGCAAGGCCTTGACCGGCACCCCGCAGCAGTCGGCGCGCTGGAAGCGCGCGCTGGCCGCGACCAACGAGGGGATGGAGGAAGCGGTCGGCAAGATCTACGTGTCGCGCTACTTCCCGGCCGAGAACAAGGCAAAGGTGCAGGCGATGGTGGCCAACATCATCGACGCCTTCAGCCGCCGTATCGAAAAGCTCGACTGGATGGCGCCGGCCACGCGCGCCCAGGCCCAGGCCAAGGTCAAGGCGATCTATGTGGGCGTCGGTTATCCGGAACGCTGGAAGTCGTACGACGGCCTGCAGGTGGTCAAGGGCGACGCCTTCGGCAATGCGATCCGCGCCGAGGAATACCGTTACCGCCAGGAACTCGACAAGCTGGGGCGCAAACCCGAGCGCACCGAATGGGCGATGCCGCCGCAACTGGTCAACGCCGTCAACCTGCCGCTGCAGAACGCGATGAACTTCCCGGCCGCGATCCTGCAGCCGCCGTTCTTCGACCCGAAAGCACCGGACGCCGTCAACTACGGCGCGATCGGCTCGATCATCGGCCACGAGATCAGCCACAGCTTCGACGACCAGGGCGCCCAGTTCGACGCCCAGGGGCGCCTGCGCGACTGGTGGACCAAGGAAGACCTGGCGCACTTCAAGGCGGCATCGAACAAACTGGTCGCCCAGTACGCCGCCTACAAGCCGTTTCCGGACCTGGCGCTGAACGGCCAGCTGACGCTGAGCGAAAACCTGGCCGACCTGGCGGGCCTGGCCGCGTCCTACGACGCGTTCAAGACCACACCCTCGGGCAAGACGGCCCTTGCGGACCGCCAGTTCTTCACCGGCTTTGCCCAGGGCTGGCGCACCAAGATGCGCGAAGCCTCGCTGCGCCGCATCGTGCTGACCGACGGCCACGCCCCGGCCCAGTACCGCACCTATATCGTGCGCAACCTGGACCCGTGGTACAAGGCCTTCGACGTCAAGCCGGGGCAGGAGCTGTACCTGGCGCCGCAGGAGCGGGTACGCATATGGTGAGGACATGACCGACCGCCTGGACGACATCTCACAACGCACGCTGGCGCATTACGAGCGCACTGCGCAGCAGTTCTTTGCCGGCACCGTCGGCCACGACGTCAGCCAGAACGTGGCGGCGCTGCTGGGGGCCATCGCAGCGCCTGCGCCGTTCACGCTGCTCGACCTCGGCTGCGGACCGGGGCGCGACCTGAAGACCTTCAGCGCGCTCGGGCACCGTGCGATCGGGCTCGACGGCGCGGCGGAATTCGTCGCCATGGCGCGCGAGCACAGCGGCTGCGAAGTCTGGCACCAGGATTTCCTGCACCTGGCGCTGCCGCCGGACAGCTTCGACGGCATCTTTGCGAACGCCTCGCTGTTCCATGTGCCCAGCGCGGCGCTGCCTGGGGTGCTGGCCGCGCTGCATGGCGCTTTGAGGCCGGGCGGCGTGCTGTTCAGCTCGAATCCGCGCGGGCACAACGAGGAAGGCTGGAACGGGCCCCGTTACGGCAGCTATTACGATTACCCGACCTGGGAGCGCTTCCTGGTGGCGGCGGGATTCGTTCCGCTGCGCCATTACTACCGGCCGGAAGGATTGCCGCGCGAGCAGCAGCCCTGGCTGGCCAGCCTGTGGCGGAAGGCGAGGGTTATCCAGCGCACAGATGCGGCCGGCAATCAGGCCTAAGGTAGGGGCTCGATCCAACCGAAGGGGTGCAATCATGAACGACGACCAGATCAAGGGCAAGGCCAAGGACATCGGCGGCAAGATCCAGGAAAAAGTCGGTGAAGTCACCGGCAACCGCCAGCAGCAGTCCGAAGGGCTGTCGAACCAGACCGAAGGCAAGGTCCAGGAAAAAGTGGGTGACCTGAAGGATATCGTCAAGGGCAACAGGTAATTGACTTGGACCCGCAACAACAAGCCGCGATCCGTCGCGGCTTTGTTTTTTTGCCTTACGCTTTTTTCCCTTCCTCGACCTTATCCCCCAGCACATCCTCCACATACAGCATCTGCACCAGCACCTTGAGCGCCGCCGCCAGCGGTGTCGCCAGCGCCACCCCGGCGAACCCGAACAGGGAACCGAAGATCAGCTGCATCACGATGGTGAGCGCCGG
>JAQGLR010000369.1 GCA_028292765.1 Massilia sp.
CGACCCGGCCGACGATGCCGAACTCGCCGCCCGACACGCCCGTCAGCAGCAGCCCCTTGGCGATCAGCGGCGCCGCCGTCATCGAATAGCCGGCCGCGTAGTCGTCGACCTTTTCTTTCCAGACCACCTTGCCGGTGTTCTGGTCGAGCGCCACCAGCTGGGCGTCGAGCGTGCCGAAGATGACCAGGTTGCCGTACAGCGCCGCGCCGCGGTTGACCACGTCGCAGCAGGGCATGATCCCGTCGGGCAGGCGGTGTTCGTACTTCCACAGCTTGGCGCCGGTCTTCAGGTCGACGGCGAAGATGCGCGAGTACGAGGCGGTGACGAACATCTTGCCGTTGTGGATCAGCGGCTGGGACTCCTGGCCGCGCTGCTTCTCGCCGCCAAACGAGAACGACCAGGCCGGGACCAGCTGGCGGACGGTCTGGGTGTTCACCTGGGTAAGCCTGGAATAACGCTGCCCCTCGGTGCCCATGCCGAAGGTGAGCACGCTTTTCTCGTCCTTCGCATCGTTGTCGAGCATGGCGTTGGTCACGGGGACGGCCTGGACGCTGCCCATGGCCGCCAGGCCGGCGAGCAGCCAGAGTGTGGATGTTTGCACGAATGTCTCCTTGTTGTTGTGGTGCGATCAAGCGGGTTGGCGCGGCGGCTGCGAGCGCAGCAATGCGCATTCGCCGTCGGTGAACAGGCGCGAGCGGGTCAGGAAGCGGCGGCCAGTGCCGTTATCGAGCGAAAACATGCCGCCGTTACCAGGCACGACGTCGATGATCAGCTGGGTGTGCTCCCAATAACCGAACTGCTCGAATCCCATGTAGAACGGCGTGCCACCCAGGTTTCCGAGATAGACGTCGGTATCCCCGAGGGCGAATTCGCCTGCCGCGTAGCACATCGGTGCGCTGCCGTCGCAGCAGCCACCGGACTGGAAGAACATCAGGGGACCGTGGCGCTGCCGCAGCTCCTCGATGAAGCCGAGGGCAGCGGGCGTCGCGGTCACGCGCTCGAGCGAAGTCGCCATCGGTTCACTCATCAGAAAAAGCCCATGGCCTTCGGGCTGTAGCTGACCAAGAGGTTCTTGGTCTGCTGGTAGTGGTCGAGCATCATCTTGTGGTTTTCGCGGCCGATGCCCGACTGTTTATAGCCGCCGAACGCGGCGTGGGCCGGGTACAGGTGGTAGCAGTTGGTCCAGACGCGCCCGGCCTGGATCGCGCGGCCGACGCGGAAGGCCCGCGAGGCGTCGCGCGTCCACAATCCGGCGCCGAGGCCGTACAGGGTGTCGTTGGCGATGCGCAGGGCGTCGGCTTCGTCGGTGAAGGTCGACACCGAGACGACCGGCCCGAAGATCTCTTCCTGGAAGATGCGCATCTTGTTGTCGCCCTTGAACACGGGCGGCTGCACGTAATAGCCTTCCTTCATGTCGCCGTCCTGCACGTTGCGCGCGCCGCCGGCGAGCACCTCGGCGCCTTCCTGGCGGCCGATGTCCAGGTAGGACAGGATTTTTTCGAGCTGTTCCTGCGAGGCCTGGGCGCCGAGCATGGTGCTCGAATCGAGCGGGTTGCCCTGCTTGATGGCCGCCACGCGCGCCAGGGCGCGTTCGATGAAGCGCTCGTAGATCGATTCCTGCACCAGCACGCGCGACGGGCAGGTGCACACTTCACCCTGGTTCAGCGCGAACATGGCGAAACCTTCCAGGCACTTGTCGAAGAACTCGTCGTCCGCGTCCATCACGTCGGCAAAGAAGATGTTCGGCGACTTGCCGCCCAGTTCCAGCGTGACGGGGATCAGGTTTTGCGCGGCGTAGCCCATGATCAGGCGCCCGGTGCCGGTTTCGCCGGTGAAGGCGATTTTCGCGATGCGCTTGCTCGATGCCAGCGGCTTGCCCGCTTCCAGGCCGAAGCCGTTGACGACGTTGAGCACGCCCGGCGGCAGCAGGTCGCCGATCAGTTCCATCAGCACCAGGATCGAGGCCGGGGTCTGCTCGGCCGGTTTCAGCACCACGCAGTTGCCGGCGGCGAGCGCCGGGGCCAGCTTCCAGACCGCCATCAGGATCGGGAAATTCCACGGGATGATCTGGCCCACGACGCCCAGCGGCTCGTGGAAGTGGTAAGCGTAGGTTTCGTGGTCGATCTGCGCGATCGAGCCTTCCTGGGCGCGGATGCAGCCGGCAAAATAGCGGAAATGGTCGATCGCCAGCGGCAGGTCGGCCGCGGTCGTTTCGCGGATCGGTTTGCCGTTGTCGATGGTTTCCGCCGTGGCGAGCACGGCCAGGTTCTGCTCCATGCGGTCGGCGATGCGGTTCAGGATGCCTGCGCGCTCGGCTTGCGAGGTCTTGCCCCAGGCATCCTTGGCGGCGTGGGCGGCGTCGAGCGCCAGTTCGATGTCCTCGCTCGTCGAGCGCGCGACTTCGCAGAACGGCTGGCCGGTGATCGGGGTGATGTTCGGGAAGTACTCGCCCCTGGCGGGCGCCACGAACTTGCCGCCGATGTAGTTGTCATAACGCTGCTTGAAGGGATTGGCAACGCCCAGCTTGCTGATGTCTGCGAGATTCATGTCGTCCTCTTATTGAGAAATAGTAATTAGCCCCTGGGGCTGAACGGCGCCCCGGCTTGCCGGCCGCGTCCCGAAAGTTCCACACTGCCGTGGCAGCTGTCCCGATCTTGGGACAGGTGTGCCGTTTTGCAGCGTCGCCGGCCCCGGATGCGGCGCCTGGCCCGCCCAGTCCAGGTTCAATGCAAGCGCCGTGCCATCCGGTTATCATGGCAAAGATATTGCTTGATTAGCAGCTTGGGGCCACTGCCAGGGCGGGCACCTCATCCAACACCGTTATCGGAGACACGCATGCAGCAACCATTTCTTTCCCGGCGCCGTGCCATTGCGGCGCTGTTCGCAAGCGGCGGTGCCGCCTTCGCAGCACACGGCACGGCAATGGCCGCCGACGAGCAGCAGCAGCAGCAGCAGCAGGCCACGCCCATGCCGGTCGTCATCGTCACCGGCAGCCGCATCGAACAGGACAGCTTCGACTTCCCGGCCGCGGTCGACATCGTCGATGCGGCGCGCATCGGCGACACCCAGATGCGGGTCAACGCCTCCGAGGCGCTGGCCGCGGTGCCCGGCCTCGTGGTGCACAACCGCGAGAACTACGCGCAGGACCTGCAGATATCGTCACGCGGGTTCGGCGCGCGCTCGGCCTTTGGCGTACGCGGCGTGCGCCTGATCGCCGACGGCATACCGGCCTCGATGCCGGACGGCCAGGGCCAGGCCGCGACCTTCAACCTCGACCTGGCCGAACGCATCGAAGTGTTGCGCGGGCCGTTTTCCGCGCTCTACGGCAATCACTCGGGCGGCGTGATCCAGTTGTTTACGCGCGAGGGCAGCGGCCGGCCGGCGCTCGAGGGCACGGTGTCGGGCGGCAGCGACGGCATGCGCAAGGTCGACGTGAATGCGCAGGGCGAGACCGCCGGCGTCAAGTACCTGATCGACGCCTCGCGCTTCGATACCGATGGCTACCGCGACCACAGCGCGGCGCGGCGCGACCAGGCTTTTGCCAAGCTGAGCGTCAGCCCCAGCGACACCAGCCGCCTGACCATCACCGCCAGTACGCTTACCCAGGACGACACGCAAGATCCGCTGGGCGTGACCTGGGCTACCTTCCAGCGCAACCCGCGCGCCGGCGAAATCGACACCACCGACCCGCAGACGCCGCAGCGCGCGCTGGCCGAGCGCTACAACACGCGCAAGAGCATCGAGCACCACCAGGCGGGCGCCACCTTCGAGCAGCGTTTTGGCCAGGACCGCCTGCGCCTCACGACCTGGGCCGGCAACCGCCAGGTGATCCAGTACCAGGCGTTCTCGCGCGGCTTCCAGGCGCCGCCCACCCATTCGGGCGGCGTGGTCGATTTCGACCGCGATTTTTACGGCGCCGACCTCCAGTGGCAGGCGGTACGCCAGGTGTATGGCGGCAAACTGAGTACCACCGCGGGTCTCGAATACAGCCGTTCCGAGGACGACCGCCAGGGCTACGAGAACTTCATCGGTACCGCGTTCGGGGTCAGGGGGGCGCTGCGGCGCGACGAAACCAACAAGCTCTCGAACCTCGACCCCTACCTGCAGACGCAATGGGAAGGCGGCCCCTGGGTGTTGGGCGCGGGCCTGCGCCGCAGCAGCCTGAAGGTGGAAGTGAGCGATCGCTTCCTCGCCAACGGCAAAGACAGCGGCGCCATCGACTACAGCAAGTGGACGCCGGTCGTGTCCGCGCTGTACAAGGTGTCGCCGCAGTTGAACGTCTACGCCAGCGCGGCGCGCGGCTTCGAGACGCCGACGCTCAATGAACTGTTTTATTCCGCGGGCGGCACGGGATTCAACTTCCGGCTGCAGCCAGCCATCAGCCGCAACGTCGAGCTCGGCGCCAAGGCGAAGCTGGGGGACAACACGCGCGTCGAGGCCGCGCTGTTCCAGGTGCGCACCGACGACGAACTGGTGGTCGAGACCTCGGGCGGCGGACGCACCAGCTATCGCAACGCCAGCGAAACGCTGCGCCGTGGCGCGGAGGTGTCGCTCGACAGCCAACTCGGGGCCGGTTTCAGCACCCGGGTGGCGCTCACGCTGCTGCGCGCAACCTACGAGACCCCTTTCGGCAGCGTCGCTGCGGGCAGCCGGCTGCCCGGCGTGCCGCGCGCGAACCTGTTCGGCGAGCTGGCATGGAGGGACGCGGGCGGGCGCTTCGGCGCCGCACTCGAGACGGTCGCCAGCAGCAAGGTGTACACAGAGGATACCAACACGGAAAAGGCGGCGCCCGGCCATGCGGTCTTCAACGCGCGCGTGCAGGCGCGCCAGACCGTGGATCGCTGGCGCTTCAGGCAGTTCGTGCGGTTGAACAACATTTTCGATCGCAACTATGTCGGTTCGGTCATCGTCGGCGACGCCAACCGGCGCTATTACGAAGGGGCGCCGGGACGCCAGTGGATGATCGGCGTCAGCGCACAGTACACGTTCTGACGCAGTACATGTTCTGATGTGGGGCGCTGCGCCTTTTTGCAAAAGGTGCAGCGCAACCCCCTTACGATTCTTAAAAGGTGTAGCGCAGCCCGGCCACGACCGAACGCGGCGCGCCAGGCGCGACAAAGCGGGCGTGCCCAGCTTCCACCTCGCCCTCATGGGGTTTCAGCAGGCGGCCGTGCGGGAACAGGTCGGGCGCCACCGCGCCGAAGGTTTCGTAGCGCCGGTCGAACAGGTTATTCACGCGTGCGAACAGTTCCCAGCCCGGCGCCGGCCGGTAGCTTGCGCGCAGGCTCACCAGCACGTGTCCGCGCACCCGCCAGTCGGCCCGCTCGGGCTCTTCGCCGGGTTCCGCATCTTCGACCAGGCCATCCTCGTTGCCCTGGGTGACCAGGCTGCTCGCCGCCTGCAGGTCGAGGCCGACATCGGTCCGGGCGCCCGCTTTCCAGTCCAGTGTCAGCTTGCCGCTGTGCCTGGGCAAGCCGGCAAGCCGTGTTCCCCGTTGCACCTGCACGTTACGGGCGCCGGTGAACAGTTCGTCGTCCGCATCGTACTGCGCCTCCAGGTAGCTGTAGGCCAGCCGCACATCCAGGCGCCCGAACTGCTGCGTGACGGTGGCGTCGAGTCCCTGGTGGCGGGTGCGCTCGACATTGGCGAAATAACCCTGGCGCGAAGGGGCGCTGAGGAACAGGATATCGTCGCGGTTGCCGGTGCGATGCAGGGAGACGACATAGTGCCCGCCCTGGTAGCGCCCGCGCACCCCCGCTTCCAGCGTGCGTGCGATCACCTGCTTCAGGTAGGGGTCGGCCTGCAAGCCGACCGGCAGGCGGCAGGGATTGTCCGGATCGGCGCAGCCGAGTTCGATGACGGTCGGCACCCGGTTGCCCTGGGCGATGTTGGCAAAAACGGTGGTCCCGCTATTTAACCGGTGGGTAAAGCCGAGCGACGGGTTGAGGCGGGTATAAGTAAAACTTTCCGCCGGTTGCAGTCCGCGCTCGTTGGCCAGGGTGTTGTCGACGCGCGCGCGATTCAGGCGTGCACTGGCGGTCAGCTGCGTGGCTGGCGACAGCGCGCGGCTGGCGGCCACGTATATCCCGAGGGCACGCGAGCTGCCGGTCACGGAAGCGTCGGGCTCGCGTTCTTCGCCCGGGTCGCCGATCACTTCGCGCGTCGGACTGATGAAGGCCTCCTGCTCGAACTGGGCGTACTCCGACTTGCTGTAGTCAAAGGTGATGCCGGCGTCGAAGCGGTCGGCGCCGCGCCGCGTGCTGAAGGCGGCGCTCAGGCCCCGGCCCTGCTGGCGGGTGCTGGTGGTATTCAGGACGCCCGGGTGCAGCGCCGCGCCCTCCTCCCTTGTGAGCCCGCATTCGCCGGCGTCGAGCGCGGCGCCATCGTCGCCGAAGCCGTCCTCGCAATCCTCGACGTAATCGTCGTACTCTTCGCTGACGTCGCCGTTGACGGTATCGCGGCGGCTGTTGCGTACGTAGGCCGTGGCCGTGACTTCGCTATCCGGGTCCAGGCGGCGCGTGAGGTTCAGCGTGCCTTGCCCCAGGCGATTGCGGGTGGTGTCGGGATGGGTGTAGACGGCGTGCCGGTCATCTTCGTATAAAAGGTCGGGCAGCAGCCCATTGCCGCGCAGGCGGCTGCGCCCGCCAAGCAAGGCGAGGCTCCAGTCGGTGTCTCCCTGCGAGCGGCCGACCTTGAGCAGCAGGTTGCCGAGGCGCCCGTCCGAATGGTCGCGCCAGCCGGCATCGTCGAACCAGGTGGCGCCGACGAAGCTGTGCCAGCCTGCGTCGCCATGCCAGCCATAGGCGAGGTCGGTGCGGCTGCGGCCGCGGTCGCTGAACGACAGGCCGGCTTCGCCGCCAGGATGGCTGATGCCCGACCTGGTAGTGAAAGCGAGCGCGCCGCCGAGCGTATTCAGGCCGTACAGCGGGTTGGCGCCGGGGACCAGCAGCAGGCTGCCGATCGCCGCCTCGGGCAGCATGTCCCAGTTCACGACGTCCCCGAAGGCTTCGTTCACCCGTACGCCGTCCAGGTAGACGGAAATGCCCTGCGCGCTGCCCAGCACCGGCGAGGCGCGAAAGCCCCGGAAAGTGACATCGTTCTGGAATGGGCTACCGGACACCTCGTTGACGTTGACGCCGGTCAGGTTGCGCGTCATGAATTCGGCCAGGTTATCCCCGCCGGCCTTGCGCAGCGCCTTGCTTGTCACGAGCTGCACCGGGTAGGGCAGCAGGTCGCGCTCGATGCCCAGGCCGGGCAAGGGCGCCATGCCGATGACTTCGACGCGGGCGATGTCACCCTCGGGGAACTGCGGCTCGGCGTGGGCGCAAGGGGGTAGCAGGGCAGCCGCGACGAGGCAGGCAAGCCGCGTGCGCGCGGGTGGGCGGTTCATGGCTGGACGGCGTGGAAGCCGGCTGCTGACAGGGGCATGCGTGTCCCGTGCGGAATCAAGTGGAGTTGAGCGGATCGCCGGGGAACGTGCAAGCGGCATGCCATGGCCGAAGCAGGCTTGCGCGGGCAGGCTTGCGCCAAAACGGAACAGGTGTTGCGGCGCAACTGTCACGGCAGGTGAACAGTTCCGCCTTAGTGAGGCTAGTGACGCCCGCCCCGGTGGCCCGAGCCGCCACGGTGCCCCGAGCCGCCATGGCCGGGCCAGCCGTATCCGTGACCGCGCCAGCCGTGACCGTGATGCTTGCCGTAATATCCGCCGTCGTGGCGGTGCTCGTAAAAGCCGAAGTTCAGGGAAACGGGAGGGCCGACGTAGGTCGGATAGCCGTAGGTCGGATAGCCGTAGCTCGGGTAGTCGTAGGTCGAATAGCCGTAGGCTGGATAGCCGTATCCGGAATAATACGGATCATAGACGCAGCCGCCGAGACCGCCAACCAGCAGCAGTGCGACGACGAAGCGCTGTACTGCGCATTTGCCTCGAGTGTTCATGTCTGCGCCCTCCTGGACGTGCAACTGATTTCATTCTAGTCACAGAACCAGGTTTTTCAACGCGAAAAAAAACCCGCCGAGCATCTGCTCAACGGGTTTTTTCTTTATAACTAGCCTGACGATAACCTACTTTCACACTGGTTGCAGCACTATCATCGGCGCAAAGTCGTTTCACGGTCCTGTTCGGGATGGGAAGGGGTGGGACC
>JAQGLR010000370.1 GCA_028292765.1 Massilia sp.
AGTTTCGCGGGCTGCTGCTCGAGCGTATTAAGACCATGGAAGACGCCGATCACGGCCTGGATCGGCGCGGCGAGCAGGATCATCCACAACGCCATCGACAGCATCTTGCGCACCGCCGGATTGTCGCGTTTGTGCAGCAGCTGCCAGGCGCCGGTGGCGCCGACGATCAGCGCGGTGGCGAGATAGGCCGCCACCACCATATGCAGCAGCCGGTACGGGAACGAGGGATTGAAGACGATCGCCAGCCAGTCGGCCGGCACCATGCGCCCGCCCTCGATGGCGTAGCCCTGCGGGGTCTGCATCCAGCTGTTGGCGGCCAGGATCCAGGTCGCGGAAATGAGGGTGCCGATGGCAACCATGCAGGTGGCCAGGAAGTGCAGGCCGGGGCCGACCCGGGTCCAGCCGAACAGCATCACGCCGAGGAAGCCCGCCTCCAGGAAAAAGGCCGTGAGCACCTCGTAGGCCAGCACCGGTCCCATGATCGAGCCGGCGAATTCGGACATGTAGCTCCAGTTGGTGCCGATCTGGTAGGCCATCACGATGCCCGACACCACGCCCATGCCGAACATGACGGCGAAGATCTTCAGCCAGAAGTGGTACAGGTCGACGTAGACGGGGCGTTTCGTGCGCAGCCAGGAGAATTCGAGCACGGCCAGGTAACTGGCCAGGCCAATGGTGACCGCCGGGAACAGGATGTGGAAAGACATCGTGAACGCGAACTGGATGCGCGCCAGATCCAATGCCGATATGCCGAACATGAGCACTCCCGGGGATGCGTTGTCCAGAATCTAACATGGGTAACGGCGCGCACAGTTGGCAAGTTGCCCATCTTTGCGTTGCGGTGCCCGCCGCCGTGTGAAGCCGTTGTACTCATGCATCGCGTTCAACGCACCGCCGATCATTCGCGACAGATCATGGGATGGTTGAACGCGTGTGCGGCTTGCGCCTCTTATGCCGCCTTCGCCTTTTCCTTCGCGATCCACGCGTCGACCAGCTGGCCCAGCACGTCGAGCGGCACCGAGCCGGCGCCCAGCACCATGTCGTGGAAGCCCGGCAGCGAGAATTTCGCGCCCAGCCCGGCTTTGGCCTTGTCGCGCAGTTCGAGGATGCGCAGCATGCCGATCATGTAGGCCGTGGCCTGGCCGGGCCAGACGACGTAGCGGTCCACTTCCTGCACGTTGATGCCGTAGTCGACCGCCTGCTGGCGGGTCCAGCCCTTGGTGTGCAGGCCGGTGTCGACGACGAGGCGGCGTGCGCGGAACAGTTCCGAGCCGAGCGCGCCAAGCAGGCCCGGCACGTCGCCTTCGTACCAGCCCTGCTCGACCGCCAGGCGTTCCGTGTACAGCGCCCAGCCTTCGCTGTGCGCGCTGCCGCCGCTGAAGATGCGCTGGCTGCGGTATTTCGGGATGCCGGTCAGCTCCTGCTGGATCGCCAGCTGGAAGTGGTGGCCGGGCACCGCCTCGTGGTAGGACAGGCTGCGCATGCGGATCATGTCGAAGGTCGGGCCGCGCATCGGCACCCAGAACACGCCCGGGCGGCTGCCGTCCGGCGCCGGCAGCGAGTAGTGGGCGGCGGCCGAGGCCTCGGTCAGCGGCGGCTCGCGCAGCACTTGCACCGGGGCGCGCGGCTTGAGCCTGAACAGCGAGGCGCTGCGGCGTTCGGCGTCCTTCACCATCTCGACATACCTGGCCAGGATCGCCGGGCGCGGGTCTCCCTCGCCCTTCGGCTGGAAGGTCGCGTCGAGCGCCTTCATGCGCGCCTCGATGTTGCCTTCGGTGAAGCCAAGCGCGCGCAGGTGCTTGTCCATCTCGCCTTCCAGGCGCGCCACTTCGCGCAGGCCGATCGCGTGGATTTCCTCGGCATTCAGGGTGGTGCTGGTGTAGTTGGCCAGCGCGCGCTCATACGCCGCCGCGCCGTTCGGCAGGCGCGAGATGCCGGCGGCGTCGCCCGTCTGCGGGTGCAGCTCGGCCATGAAGCCCTGCACCCGGGCGTAGGCCGGACGCACCTTGTCGTCGACGATGCGGGTGGCGCGCGCGATGGCCGCCGTGCGCGCCTCGGGCGCCAGGTCTTTCAGGCCGGCGCTGCGCGTTTCCAGCGAGGTCACCAGCACGTTCCGGGCGGCGGCAGGCTTGAGGAAGGTATCGACCTGGAGCTGGGCGCGCTCGAGGATGAAGCGCGGCGGGATCAGCTTGCGTGCGCTGGCCGAACGCGCGCGCGCCAGCGCCTCGTCCATGCGCGTCCCGACCTGCTCCAGGCGCGCCAGGTAGCTGTCGACGTCGGCGGCAGTGCGCATCGGATGGGTCTGGGTCAAGAAGTTCACCAGGCTGACCTGGGTGCCGCTGAACTGCGAGAACACGAAGTTGTAGTCTTCGAACGGCTCGTTGGCGACCGTGTTCGTCAGCGACCAGCGCATCACCGCGGCCGAGACGCGCTGGGTCTCGTCCAGCGGCCCGGCCATCCATTTGTCGAGGCGCGCGATCCCTGCCTTGGCCAGGGCGATCATCTTCTTGCGCTGGGCGGGCGTCTGCGGGGTCAGCTGGCGGTCCAGCGCGGCCTGCTCGGCGCCGCCGAAATACTGGGTGCTGGTGGCCAGCTGCGGATTGGCGCGCACCCAGTCGTTGGCGAATTTCCCGGCCCAGGTATCGAAGGCGGCGTTCGGTTTCACTGCGGGTTTTACCGCGGCCGGGGCTGCCAGTGCGGGGGCAGCCAGTGCGGGCGCCGGCAGCACGGCGCTGGCCAGCGCGAGGGGAACGAACAGGGAAGCGAGGGCGGCGCGCAGGGGGCGCTGGGAGATTGCAGGCATCTTTGTCTCTTCTATAGTTTATTTCGGCAAATTGCCGCGCTGAAAATCTAACATGGAAGAGTAAAGCGGACAATGTTTACGCCTGCCGTGCGCGGGCACGCCGGGGCAAGCTGGCGCGCACCACGGGCATTATCGGCTAGAGTATTTTCACACTGCGCTCTTGAAAATCTTCTTTATTTGACAACAGGAAACCGAATGCCGCCAATCTCGCAATCCCTCCACGAAGAAGTCGCCCAGCGCCTGCAACAAAGCCGCGAAGCGACGCTGGCCACCGTGCGCGCCCGTACCGATGCCGATGCCGGCGACCCGCCGCAGATCGGCCCGGGCGCCCACATGGTGACCGGCGACGACTCGCCCGAAGCCGAAATGACCGCCCACGACGAACAGCATTTCGCCGACCACGAAACGGCCCTGCTGCACGAGATCGACGCCGCCATCGGCCGCCTCGAATCGGGCGGCTACGGCATCTGCGTCTCCTGCGGTTGCGACATCCCGGAAGAGCGCCTGCGGGCGACGCCGACGGTGCAGACCTGCATCCCCTGCCAGGAGCGCATCGAGCAGGATCAGGGCGGCGGGCGCGGGCCGACGATGTAGGCGGCCCGGGGCTCGCTGGCCCGGGGCTCGCTCAGTGGGTGGACGCGACCTTCGGCGGGGCGACGCACCGCTCGCCGGCCTTGTTGCCGAGCACGAACCGCGTTACTTCGGCGCGGGCGCAACCCTGGTCGGCCCATAGCACGAAGTGTCCGACGCCGCTGGCCGTGTACAACTGCACCGGGCCGGCCTTGCGCAAGCGCTCGATGTGGCGCAGGGCTGCGTCGTACGGGGTCTTGCCGTCGCGGTCGCCGTGTATCACGAGCATCGGCGGCAGGCGCTTCGGCAACTGCGCGAACAGCGCGTCGCGCTGGTACAGCGTCTGCGGTGGATTGGCCAGGTGCCCCGGAATGCTGCTTGCGAACAGCAGGCCGGCCTCCTCCTCGAGGACCTCCTTCTCCGTGCGGCCCGGCCGGAGATTGTTTTCCGACGCGCTGATGAGCATGACCAGCGGCATCGACGGCGGCGATTGCGGGAACGATCCGAGCGTCGCCATATCCTTTTCCGCGCCGGCGATCAGGGACTGTGCCCAATCGGCCTTGCCCTCGTCGATGTCCTTGATCCGCCAGGGAAGCTGCGCAGCGGCGCTCGGCAGATCGAGGATGTTGCCGAAGAATTGCTTCAGGTTCCCGCCGGGGACCGCCGCCAGCAGCTGCGGCTCCTTTTCGACGCGCGCCAGCGCCCGGCGATAGACCTGCCCGGCCGGCGCGCCCATGCGCGCGCTGCACTGCGCGTTGGCATCGCAGTCCGCCAGCAGCTGGCGGCCGACTTTCATGCGCACAGCATGGCGCGCGCGAGAAAGCTGCCAGTACGCTGACTTGCATCAAAAGAAATGGGCTTGACTGTTCAAAACCAGTAGTTGGTGTTCTGCTCGCCACAGGGCCAGCCGGTGCTACCATTGCCACATGGACAACCTGACCCATTCGCTGGTCGGACTCGCGCTCGGCGAGCTGACCCACCGCGTGCTGCGCACCGAGCCCGACCCTGCGCGCGCCGCCACGCGGCGTCGCCTGTTGCTGACCTGCGGCGCGCGTGCCAGCAATTTCCCCGACCTCGACCTGGTGCTGACCGGGCTCGCCCCGGAGCCGCTCGGCTACCTGCTGCACCACCGTGGCCACACCCATACGCTGCTGTATGCACTGCCGCAGGCATTGCTGCTGCTGGCGGCGCTCTGGGCGTTCTGGCCGAACGCCCGGGCCTTGTTGCGCACTAGCGCGGCGGCGTGCCATGGCCTGGCGGCCGCGACCGTCCTCGGCCTGCTGCTGCACCTCGGCATGGACGCCCTCAACGTGTACGGCATCCACCCGTTCGCGCCGTTTGATCCGCGCTGGTATTACGGCGACATGGTCTTCATTGTCGAGCCGGTTTTCTGGCTGGCGCTCGGTACGCCGCTGGCCGCGCATGTGGCCGCGCGGCGCTGGCGCCGCCTCTTGCTGGGTCTGCTGATCGCGGTGCCGCTGCTGTTCGTATTCACTGGGCACTTGCAGTGGGGATCGTTCGCGGCTGTGGCGGCGCTGTGGGCCCTGTCGCAGCTGCTCACGCGCCGCCTCGGGGAACGCACGGCGCTGCTGGCCGGGGTCGGCCTGGTTGCCGCCTTCGTGCTGCTGCAGGGCGCGATGGCGCACCTGGCGCGTGGCGAACTGAGCGCCGAGCTGCGGCGCGAGGACCCGGGTGTGCGCATCCTCGACCTGCCGCTGTCGGCGTTCCCGGCCAATCCGCTGTGCTGGGGCGCGATCGCCGTCACCCTTGACGGGACTGGGGGCTACCGCATCCGGCGCGGCGTGCTCAGCCTGGCGCCCGACTGGAACCCGCCGGCCAGTTGCCCGGTCGCGATCGCCGGCGTGCGCGTGCCGCCGGTGCCGGGGCCGGAGCCGGCCAGCCTGGCCTGGGCCTGGGAAGAGCGCGGATCGGCCGCCGGCCTGCGCGCCCTGCGCGCGGGGGATTGCCGGGTCGACGCCTGGTTGCGCTTCGCGCGTGCGCCCTCGCTGGCGAACGGCGTGGCCACCGACGTGCGCTACGGCCTGCCCGGCGTACCTGGCTTTTCCACGCTCCCGTATGCGGCGCAGGCCGGCTCGCCCTGCCCGGCCTGGGTGCCGCGCTGGGGCTATCCACGCGCCGACCTCCTTGGCTTGCACTAGTCCGGCGCGCCGGTCAAGCCCCACGCATTGTCGAGTTGGTAAGGACCCACGGCTGCACCAATTGGCGGTCGTGTAACACAAATTATGCAGTATGCTTAACCCACGGTTACAGCGCAGTTGCAGGCTCATCACCGGGGAGAACGGATGGTTCCGAAACGATTGCTCTGCATTGCACCCGACAGCACCGGCGCGGTCGACTTGTTGCGCGAGGAGATGCCCGAATGGCAGATCCACACCGTGCGCGGCTTTGACCAAGCGCGCTGCGCCTTGCGCCAGGACGCCTGGCTGGTCGGCTTGCTGGTGCACGTGATCGGGTCGCGCCCCCATCTCGAGGTCGACCGTTTCCTGCGCCAGCACAGCAATGTCCAGTGGATCGGCATTCTCGGCCGCGAGGCGCTGGCGGCGCCCGCCTGCCGCGAGCTCGTCGGCGACTACCTGTGCGATTACCACACGCTGCCGCTCGATATCCGGCGCCTCATCCATACGCTTGGCCATGTCCATGGCCATGCGCTGCTGCGGCGCCCGCGCCCGCGGCCGAGTCCCGGTGCGGCGCCCTCCGCGCTGATCGGCAGCTGCGACACCATGGATCGCCTGCGCAGCCAGGTCGAGCGTGTCGCCAAGGTCGACGCCCCGGTGCTGATCTGGGGCGAAAGCGGCAGCGGCAAGGAACTCACGGCGCAGGCGATTCATCGACAGTCACCGCGCGCGACCGGCCCGATGGTGCCGATCAACTGCGGCGCGATCGCCCCCAACCTGATCCAATCCGAGCTCTTCGGCTACGAACGCGGTGCGTTCACGGGCGCGGCACGCGACAAGGTCGGCCTCATCGAGTCGGCGAACGGCGGCACCCTCTTCCTGGACGAGATCGGCGACTTGCCGAAGGACTTGCAGGCGAATTTATTACGCTTCCTGCAGGATAGAACCATCATCCGGCTCGGGTCGACGCGCGCCATCCCCGTCGACGTGCGCGTGATTTCCGCTTCGCACGTGAACCTGCAGCAAGCGGTCGCGCGCGGCGATTTCCGCGAAGATCTGTATTACCGGCTGTCCGTATTGCCGGTCACGGTGCCCTCGCTGCGCGAACGGCGCGAAGACCTGGCCGAGCTGGCTGAACACTTTTTCCGCCTGCATTCGGCCGACAAGTCGCCGCGCCTGAAGGGTTTCAGCAGCCGGGCGCTGGCCGCAATCGCGGCGCACGGCTGGCCGGGCAACGTGCGCGAACTGATCAACCGCGTGCGGCGCGCGCTCGTCATGGCCGACGGTAAATGGATCGAGCCTGACGACCTCGACCTGGTAATGCCCTCGCCGCCGATCGAAGCGGTACTCGACGACGCGCGCTGCAGCTCGGAGCGCCACGCGATCCGCACCTGCCTCGACCGCAGCGGCCAGAACGTCAGCCGCGCCGCGCGCGACCTCGGCGTCTCGCGCACCACGATGTACCGGCTGCTGGCCAAGCACGGCATGCGCTCCTGAACCTGCACCCGGCCTGCGCCGTCCTCTTCATCTTGCGGTAACTCTTCCCTGCATGGCACTCGGCCATGATTTGCAGCTTGGCTCAGCTACAAGTGGGTGCACGCGCCCGCGAGCGTCCTGAACGGCCAGGACGACGGCGCCATGCGGTTTGCGGCGGCTTGCCGGGACCCCGCAAGACAGAGTGTCCGCAGATAGGCCGACCAAACGATACACATCTGTAACGGATGTGGTACACCCCGCACGAATTAAATTCCAAATAGCAATGACCGTACGCAATTCCGTTATTTATGCGCGAATCTTGTGCTTGTTTATCAGTGATTTAAACGATTTTTGCCGAAACTGGCACCCGTCTTGCATAAAGACTTGCCGCTGGTATGACTGCCAGTCGGAACTCAACCACACAAATCAGGGGAATTTTTAATGAACAAGACCTTGCTCGTTACCGCCCTGTCGCTCGCTTTCGGCCTGAACGCCCAAGCGCAAACGACGGACCCGACCACCGACTCCTCGACCACCGTGACCCAGAGTGGCGCCGGCGCCAACGCCAACGGCGGCAACGCCAGCATGGACGACAACTCGAACCGCAACAACGATTCGAGCACCCGTTCGAACATGAACAACGATTCGTCGACCCGCGACAGCTCCGGCCAGAACCGCAGTACCGGCTCGGCCAGCGCCAGCGAGATGGGCGCGGCGGCGGCGAATAACGGCGCCACCGCGACGTCGAACTTCGCCAATTCGTTCAACACCTCGACCGCCACGGCCACCAGCACCCTGAGCGGGAGCGTGAGCGGCAACTCGATCAGCAACATCGGCAACGTCGCCAACCACACCGGCAACGCCAGCGGCGGTGGCGCAACCGGTGGCCACGGCGCCACCGGCACCGGCGGCGCGGCACGCGGCGACGGCGGCAACGGCTCGACCGGCAACGGCGGTGCGGCGGCTTCCGGCTCGACCGGCGGCAGCGCCAGCAGCGGCAGCGCCAGCACCGGGAATGCGATGGCCGGCACGGCCAGCGGCGGCGCGGGCGGCGCGGGCGGCCGGCCGACAGGGTCCGAGCGCAGCGGGACCGGAGCTCCGGTTCGCCGGGCAGCAGTTCGACCCGGGTGC
>JAQGLR010000416.1 GCA_028292765.1 Massilia sp.
GCGTGCGCCCGCCTTCAATGCTTCCATATTCAGCTCCCCGTGCGCTAAAGATACCAGTAACCCGTAGGACAGGTGGTGGCGAGCTTAGTTCCACTTTGTGTCAGAAATCAGGAAGGGGAAGGCTAGGAAAGGACGAGGGGGAGCCTCGGAAGAGCGCCCGTTGCGTACATGCTGATCAGCCATACCGTTGCCAGCGCGCCGGCTTCGGGGGCAAAGAAAACGATCGCGCCGAACGCAATCGATGCCAGGCCGCCCGCTGCCAGCATCCATTCACTCTCGATTGCCTTGCCCAACCGGATTGCAGCCATGATATATCGAGCACGCCGGTTACCGGGCATTGGCGCCCATGACCAGCACCGGCGCCAGTGCTGACAATGCCGAGCAGAAGCATCACCGACCAGTCGTCGTTCTTCTTCCGGTTGCCGATAGCGCCGACGATCGCCGTAATGCCGCTAAGCAGCGCGTACGCCGCGAACAGTGCCACCAGGTTCAGCAGCGTCAGCTGGGGCCACATTAGTGCCGGCAATCGCCGGTTGCTATCCGCCGGCCTGTGTCTAGTATGGATAAATGTCCCGCGGGTACCGCCTGCGGGTTTTGCCAACATAACGCCGGGGCGCAGCATTGCGCCCTCTCTTGCGGGGCAGGCTACTTCCTGGCGGATTCAGAGGAGCGAACTATGAAAGCTGTTGTCTACCGTGGTCCCCGCAACGTAGCGGTCGAAGACGTACCGGATCCGAAAATCGAACGTCCGACCGACGCCATCGTCAAGATTACCACCACCAACATCTGCGGCTCCGACCTGCACATGTACGAGGGTCGGACCGATTTCGAGCAGGGCCGCATCTTCGGCCACGAGAACCTCGGCGTGGTCCAGGAAGGAGGGCATCATCGAAGACCTGCGGCACGGCCACTTGCCCAATGTCCTTGGGGAAATGGGGATCCGGTCCGAGCTGCGCTATAACCCGGCCGGACTGGTGCGCAAGGCGCTCGTCACCACCGCGGTGGTGGGCGGAATCATGGTTCTGCGAAACCGCCGCAAGCGTTACTGATCCCGCATTTTTGCGTTTTAGGGAATTCGTGGCAATTCATTCTGTACATCCTGGGCCGATTGCAGATGTCCGGTACGGCCAGTGTACGAGGAATGTTTCTCTAATAGCAAGCACACTGCGGCAGCCACGACGGGCTAAGCATTCAACAAGCACCAGCGCGACTCAGCCTCCCCGGCCGGGCTCTTATAATGCGGTTCTACCTTTCCGGACCTTGACGCCATGACCCAGCCGAACCGCAAACAGGCCGCTCCCTGCGGCACCTGGACTTCCCCGATCAGCGCCGCCATGGTGGCGGCCGGCGCCACGCCGCTGTCGCAGGTCGCGCTCGACGGCCCTGATGTGTTGTGGCTGGCCGGGCGCGCCAGCGAAGCCGGACGCACCACCCTGCAGCGCCTGCATAAGGACGCAGATACCGGCGCAGTGAGCGAACTCACGCCGGCCCCGTTCAACGTGCGCACCCGCGTGCACGAATACGGCGGCGGCGCCTATGCGGTGGACAAGGGCACGGTCTGGTTTTCGCACTTCGCCGACAACCACCTGTACCAGGTCGAAGCGGGTGGCGAACCTGTCATGCTGACCAAAGAAGAAGCCGTGCGCTACGCCGACTTCGTGCCCGACCGTGCCAGGAATCGCCTGGTGGCGGTGCGCGAAGACCATCTCGCCGGCGAAGCCTACCCGGTCAACACGATCTGCGCGGTCGGCTTCGACGGCAGCGAGAAAATCCTCGTCGACGGCAACGATTTCTATGCGGCGCCGCGCCTGTCCCCGGATGGCCGTCATCTCGCCTGGCTGTGCTGGGACCACCCGCGCATGCCTTGGCAGGGCACCGAGCTGTGGGTGGCGGACATTGCGGAGGACGGTACGCTGGTCGACGGCCGCCTGATCGCGGGCGGCATGGACGAGTCGATCTGCCAGCCCGAGTGGTCGCCCGGCGGCCTGCTGCACTTCGTGTCGGATCGCAGCGGCTGGTGGAATTTGTACCGCTTCGAGGATGGCGTCGTGCACCCGCTGTGCCCGCGCGAAGCGGAGTTCGGCGGGCCGCACTGGAGCTTCGGCGGTTCGATGTACGGTTTCCGCTCGGATGAGGAAATCATCTGCACCTATATCGAGGATGGCGTCAGCCGCCTGGCACGGCTGTCGACGCACGGCTGCATGCTCACGCCGATCGACACGCCCTACGAAGAAATCCGCGAACTGCGCGTTTCGCCCCAAAGCGTGGCCGTGCTGGCCGGTTCGCCGACGATTGCGCTGGAGCTGGCGCTGATCGACCCGGAGTCGGGAAAACGCAGCATATTGGCGCAGTCGAGCGTCGACCTGCCGGACGTCGACTACCTGTCGGTCCCGCGCAGCATCCGCTACCGCAGCGCGAACGGGCGCACCGCCTACGCCTTCCACTACGCGCCGGCGAATAAGGACGTCGAACCGCAGCCGGGCGAACTGCCGCCGCTGATCGTGATCGGCCACGGCGGCCCGACCAGCATGGCGGCCAGCACGCTGAAACTCGCCACCCAGTTCTGGACCAGCCGCGGCTTCGCCGTGCTCGACGTGAACTACGGCGGCAGCACGGGTTTCGGGCGCGCCTACCGCGACCTGCTCAAGGGCCAGTGGGGTATCATCGACGTCGAGGACTGCGTGGCCGGCGCGCGCCACCTGGCGGAATCCAGGCTGGCCGATCCGGAGCGCCTCTTGATTCGCGGCAGCAGCGCCGGCGGCCTGACCACCCTGTGCGCCCTCACCTTCCACGACGTCTTCAAGGCCGGCGCCAGCTATTACGGGGTGTCCGATCTCGCCGGGCTGGACGCGGACTCGCACAAGTTCGAGTCGCACTACAACGACTACCTGATCGCCCCGAAACCGGAAGCGGACAAGATCTACCGCGAGCGCTCGCCGATCCACCACACCGATGCGTTGAAACGCCCGATGATCTTCTTCCAGGGGCTGGACGACAAGGTGGTGCCGCCGCAGCAGTCGGAAACCATGGTGGCGGCCCTGCGCGGGCGCGGCGTGCCGGTCGCCTACATCACCCTCGAGGGCGAGGGCCACGGTTTCCGCAAGGCCGACAGCGTGGTGCGCACCCTGGAGGCGGAACTGGCCTTCTACCTGCGCGTGTTCGGCATTCCAATGCCGGCCGGGCTGCCGTCCCTGGAAATCGAGAATTTGGCCGCATGAGTGGCTGCATGAGCGAAGCAAACCTGCAACAAATCATCGCGCGCTTCGAGCCCACCATCAAGCTGACCCTGGGGCTGTTTGCATTGGCCGCCGAACCGCTCGGACGCACGCGCACGCACGAATGCGTGTCGCTCCTGTTCGACGAGTGCACCCAGAGCGCCGTCAGCGAGGACATCGACTACCTGCGCGATCACGGCTTGATCCATGAGACGAAAGGGCGTGGCTTCGTCATCGATACCGACGCGGCGTGGCCGGCGCTCAAGAGCGCCCTCGACGATGACGCACTGGAACAACTTGGCGCCGCCTTTTTTACGCAGATGCCCGTCAGGCTCGACTGGCAGGGCAAGCCGGTACTGCGCAGCTACCGCCAGGGCGTGGCGCTGCTGCGCCTGGCGCTGTTGACGGGCAAGGACCGGGCTTACATTTCCCCCATCCTGAACGCCTGCCTGGCCTGCCACGAGGCGGCTTACTCGCCACCCCTGGTCGACATCTGTGCCCGTCCCTTCGAGCCGGAACTGATCGACCACATTCATCGCAGCATGCGCGACGACGTGCTGGCGGTGTTGGTCAACCATGTCCAACGCGAACCCGAAGCAGCGCCCGCGATCCGCGCCTATGCCGAACGCCATGTCGCCAGCAGCGGCGCCTCAATGGCGCTGCGCGTGGCGCTGGCCGAACACCTGGTCCTGTGCGGGCGCCTCGACGATGCCGAGCGCTTGCTGATCGACCTGGACGACTCTGCCGCCCTGTTCTTCCGCAGCGTGCTGCTGCTCCTGCGCGACCACCTCGACGAAGCGCTGGCCGGCTTCGACGCCGCCCTGAAACTCCTGCGGCGCGAGACTGGCAAGCGCAAGACGGTGTTCGCCGGCATCGGCGGTCACCTGTACGTCGCCGCCCTGCTGCGCCGCGGCGACCCGAAGCACCAGAAGGCGGTCGAGAGCTACCTCGACAGCGCCACGCGCGCCGTGCAAAGCCACGACACCGCCGTCTACCAGCAACTCTCCATGCTGCGCCAGATCCGCGGCGGCACGGTCGATGCCGACGTGCTTCCCTCGCGGAACTGGGAAACGGCGCTGCAGCCGGTGATGTTCCGCGCCCTGCTGCACTGGTGGCTCGGCATGCCGCAACTGTCGAACCAGCGCGCCCGGCTTGAAGAAGCGCTGGCGCTGTCCGAATCCGCCGGCTTCGACTTCCTCAGCGCCCAGCTGGCCGGCCTGCTGGGGCAGATCGGCGCGGCTGGTGCGGTGAGCCACGAGCAGCGCGCCATCGCCCTGCGCCTGCAGCATCGCTTTTCCGACCTGACGCACTGGTTCGAGCGCGAGCAGCCATGGGAACGCCAGCTCAACGCGCTGATCAACCTGCAGCCGGCCACCAACGTGGAAGTGGTCAAGGAGTCGCGCCTGGTCTGGCTGATCCGCCATGACCCGCACCTGGGGGTGCAGGAAATCGAACCGCGCGAACAGAAGCGCGATGCGCAAGGGGCGTGGAGCCGCGGCCGCCCGGTCGGCCTGAAGCGTTTGACGGAGGGCGCCGCCACGCTCGACTTCCTCACCGCGCAGGACTTGTTGGTCGTCTCGACCATCGGCGCCGCGCGCCAGTACTACGGCAGCGGCCTGCGCTATGAATTCGACCTCGACAAGGCGCTGGCCGCGCTGATCGGCCACCCGCTGCTGTTCTGGTTCGAATCGCCCGGCACCCGGGTCGAACTGCTGCCCGGCGAACCGGAACTGCTGGTGAAAGCGGCGCGCGAGCACGTGACCATCACCCTGAACCCGCCGCTGCGCGAAGGCGCCGGCGACGTCGTCGTCACGCGCGAAACGCCGACCCGCCTGCGCGTGGTGCGCATCCGCGACGAGCACCGCCGCATCGGCGCCATCGTCGGCGAGGCGCTGGTGGTGCCGCTCGAGGCGGAAGTGCGGGTGCTGCAGGCGATCGGCGCGATTTCATCGATCGTCACGGTGCAATCCGACATCGGCGCCAGCGCCGCCGACATCGAACGCATCATGGCCGATGCGCGCCTGCACGTGCACCTGCTGCCCTACCAGCAGGGCCTGCGCATGCGCATCCTGGTGCGCCCGCTGCCGAACAGCGGCGCCTACTATGCGCCCGGCAGCGGCGCCGAGCGCGTGATCGCCGATTTCAACGGCGTGCGCACCGAAGCGAAGCGCGACCTGAACGCCGAACGCGAAGCCGAGCGCCAGTTAATTGGCGCCTGCCAGGGGCTGGCCGGCGCTGAGGAAGAACACGACGAATGGCTGCTCGGCTCGCCGATCCAGTGCCTGGAACTGGTGAGCGAACTGCAGGAGCTCGACGCATCGCAGCTGGTGATTGCCTGGCCCGAGGGCGAGCCTTTCCGCGTCAGCAAAAAGGTGACGTCGACATCGGTGCGCATGAATATCAAGCGCGACAAGGACTGGTTTGCCGCGAACGGCGAGGTCGTGATCGACGAGGGCCGCGTGATGGACTTGCGCGAGCTGCTCGACAAGGTGCGCGCCGGCGACGGGCGTTTCGTGGCGCTCGGCGACAACCAGTTCGTGGCGCTGACGAATGAGCTGCACCGGCGCCTGCTCGACGTCGCCGCCTTCACCGACGCCGATGGCGAGGTATTGCGCGTGCACCCGCTGGCCAGCTTCGCGCTGGAAGACCTGGCAACCGACGCCGGCCGCGTCGAGGCCGATAAAGCCTGGCGCGCGCACCTGAAAAAAATGGCGGAAACCGCGAAGTACGAGCCGCAATTGCCGTCCACGCTGCAGGCCGAGCTGCGCGACTACCAGCGCGAGGGCTTCGAGTGGCTGGCGCGCCTCGCGCACTGGGGCGTCGGCGCCTGCCTGGCGGACGACATGGGCCTCGGAAAAACGCTGCAGGCGCTCGCCCTGATCCTGCTGCGCGCACCGGACGGCCCGACGCTGGTCGTGGCGCCGACCACGGTCTGCACCAACTGGATCGCGGAAAGCGCGCGCTTCGCGCCGACCCTGAACGTGAAGCTGTTCGGCCCCGGCGACCGCGCGGCGATGCTGGAGCAAGCCGGTCCTTTCGACGTGATCGTCGCCAGCTACGGCCTGCTGCAACTGGAAGCGCCGCTGTTCGCAAAAAAGCGCTGGCACACGATCGTCATGGACGAGGCGCAGGCGTTCAAGAATGCGCTCACGCGCCGCTCGCAGGCGGTGATGGCGCTGCAGGGGGAGTTTCGCATGGTGGCCACCGGCACGCCGCTGGAAAACCACCTCGGCGAACTGTGGAACCTGTTCCGCTTCATCAATCCGGGCCTGCTCGGCAGCGCCGACCAGTTCCAGCTGCGCTTTGCCGGCCCCATCGAAAAGGCCCAGCAGGACAAGAATTACGATAAACGTGCAGAAGCAGGCGCGCGGGCGCGCCTGCGTCGTTTAACGCAGCCCTTCATCCTGCGCCGCACCAAGAGCCAGGTGCTGACCGAACTGCCGCCGCGCACCGAGATCGTGCTGCCGGTCGAACTGACCAGCGAGGAAATGGCCCTGTACGAATCGCTGCGCCGCGAAGCGCTGGATAAACTGGCCTCGCTCGAAGCCCCGCAGAATCAAAAATCGATCGCCATCCTGGCCGAGATGATGCGGCTGCGCCGCGCCGTCTGCAATCCGGAACTGGTGGCCCCGGGCCTGGGCATCGCCAGCAGCAAGCTGGCCACGTTCGCGCACCTGGTGGACGGGCTGCTCGAGAACCGCCACAAGGTGCTGGTGTTCAGCCAGTTCGTCGACCACCTGTCGCTGATCCGCAAGCACCTCGATGCGCGCGGCATCCGCTACCAGTACCTCGACGGGTCGACCCCGATGCAGGAGCGTAAAAAACGGGTCGATGCCTTCCAGGCCGGCGAAGGAGACCTGTTCCTCATCAGCCTGAAAGCCGGCGGCGTCGGCATCAACCTCACCGCCGCCGACTACGTGATCCACATGGACCCGTGGTGGAACCCGGCGGTGGAAGACCAGGCTTCGGACCGCGCGCACCGCATGGGCCAGCTGCGGCCGGTGACGATCTACCGGCTGGTGGCCCGCCACACGATCGAGGAAGGCATCGTCGACCTGCACCGCCACAAGCGCGACCTGGCCCAGAGCCTGCTCGAGGGCGGCGACGTCTCGGCGCGCATGTCGTCCAGCGAGATGCTGGCGATGCTGCATCTGGGGCTCGGAGAGGCGGCCGGGAGCTCTGGCGCCCGCGTCCGATCCATGTGATGATTCCGCTTTTGTAACGGAACGCCACCATCATGGACGAACAGAACGCGCTCGCTTCTCCCAAGGCCCAGGTCATCGGCGTCAAGTCGTGGCTGGCCTATGCCGGCGTGGCGGCGCTGGCCGTGCTCCTGTTCGGCGTGGCGCTGCCGGCAGCCTTCCTGTGGCACGAGATGGCCGCGCTCGCGGTGCTGGTGCTGTCGGCGCTGCTGGTCGCCTACGAATTCCTGCAGGTGCGCAGCGTGCAGCTGTATATGGATGACCTCGGCGTCTGGGTGCATTCGGGCGTGCTGCCCTGGAAGAAGGGGATCACCGGGGTCAAGTGGCGCGACATGGACGAAGCGACGTTCGTGAATGGTTTTAAAAGCTGGGCCACGCGCTCGTACACGGTCCGCATCGGCCACCGTTTTACCCGCGGCAGCGAGATCGTCCTGACGAATATCGCGCGCGGCAAACAAGCCGTCGCGCTCCTCAACGCGCGCCACCAGGAGCTGATCCGCTCGGGCGTCTTCGACTGATGGAGGTCGCGGGTGTACAGGAAGCGCTGGCTTTCGTGCGCGGGCACGGCGTGGTGCTGGTGTCGGCGCGCCGATCCGCGGCAGCTGGCGGGGCCATCCGGATGGCAAGCGCATCTTCGCCGTGCTGCAGGCGGTGAGCCAGGAGCACACGGCGCGCGGCCATCACGCAAACCAGGAAGTCCCCTTCCCCGCCTGGGTCCCGCCCGAGGTCACGCAAGCGGCCAGCCTGCTCGCTCCCGCCGCGGCGCTGGCCGCGCTGGACTCTACATTTGTTACAAACCCGAAGCCGCGCAAGGGGCGCTAAAAATGCTAATCTGGCGCGCTGCCGCGCAGCGGTAAAGCTGCGCCGCCACCCGACGTCTCCATATTTACGGGCCGAACACATGATCAAAACGAAACTCGCGCTGGCAGCCATCATCGCCAGCCTCGCGCTGGCGCCCGCTGCCGCGAAACAGACCACGTCCTCCAAGCCGAAAGCGGCCAAGGTGGTCGCCAAGGCGGAAAAATCGAAGGGCTCCGCCAAGCGCGTGGCCGCTCCGAAGGCCAAGGCGGCAAAAACATCCAGGGGCAAAGGCAAGGCCGCCGCCGTGGCAGCCAGCGAGCGAGCGCAGACGCCTTCGCCGGTCCCGGCATCGAACGAAAAGCGCCTCGACCGCCGCGCCGATTCGCTGGCCATGCAGTACCTGACGGCGCTGTGGCGCGTCGATCCGGAAGGCGCCATCGCGGTCGGCAAGTTCGAGGCTGCCGCCAACCTCACCATTCCCGATGCGGCCACGCGCGCCAAAAAGCTCGCGTTCGCGAATGAATGGCTCGAAAAATTCCGCAAGCTCGACACGCGCCAGCTGTCGCCGCGCCAGCGCACCGACCTCGCCCTGCTCGTCAACAAGCTCGAGAACGACCGCTGGCGCCTGACGGCGCTGCGCGAGTTCGAGTGGAATCCGGCGCAGTACAACATCGCCCAGCCGCTCGACCTGATCCTCAACACCGCCTCCGCGGCGAAACCGCAGCGCCTGCGCACCAGCCTGAAACGCCTGGCCAACGTGCCGGCGTATTACCAGGCGGCCCAGGCGTCGATCGTCAATCCGACGCGCGAACACACGCAGCTGGCGATCGCGCAGGCGCCTGGCACCCTGGTGGTGCTGGCCGACCTCGGCCAGGCGGCGCAAGGCTCGATCCTGAATGCCCAGGAAAAGGCGATCTTCGCGCAACGCATCGCCAACGCCGGCAGCGCCGTGCTCGCGTATGTCGACTTCCTGACCAACCTGGAAAAGACCCAGTCGCAAAGCGGCACGGCGCGTCCGTTCAGGATCGGCAAGGCGCTGTATGAACAGAAGTTCGCGCTCGAGATCCAGTCGGCCAGCAGCGCCGAACAGACCTTCCGCAAGGCCCTGGCCGCGCGCGAAGAACTCCTGACGCGCATGGATGCGATTTCGGACGAACTCTGGCCGCGCTACATGGCCGGCACCAGGAAGCCGCAGGACCGC
>JAQGLR010000420.1 GCA_028292765.1 Massilia sp.
GCGGCGCGGGTCGGCGCGCACGCCCTGCCCCTCGGCGTAGGCGATGCCCAGTTCGCGCTGGGCGCCGCGTTCGCCGGCGGCGGCGGCCTTGCGCAGCCAGTACAGGGCCTGGCTGTCGCTCGCATCGACGCCCTGCCCGCGCTTGTACATCAGGCCCAGGTTCAGCTGTGCGGGCGCGTCGTCCTGCAGCGCCGCCTTGCGGAACCAGGCCATGGCAAGCGGATAATTGATGGCGGCGCCGTTGCCGTACAGGTAGCATTCGCCGAGTTGGTTCTGGGCCCCGGCCATGCCCTGTTCGGCCGCCCGGTAATACCACGACAGGGCGCGCTCGGGATCGACGGCGACGCCGCGCCCCTGGCGGCACATGTGGCCGAGGTTCTGCTGGGCGGAAGCGTCGCCCTGCTCGGCGGCGCGGCGGAACCAGCGCGCCGCTTCCTGGTCGCAGCGCTGCACGCCGCGGCCGTGGTAATACATGGCGCCGAGGTGGTTCTGGGCGAAGGCCAGGCCCTGCAACGCCGCCATGCGCAGCCAGCGCACGGCCACCGCGTCGTCGCGCGGCACGCCGTTGCCCTTCTTGTACATCAGGCCGAGGTTGAACTGGGCATAGGCATTGCCGCGCTCGGCCGCCTCGCGGAACCACATATAGGTCTGCTGGCTCTCGTTCTGGAGCTTCTGGCGGTTCATGTCCTTCTCCCGGTTGGGACGTCGGCGTCGCAAGCGAACACAGCGCGACTCATCGCGCTGTGCAGTGCGCAGCCAGGAATTCGTCGGCTGCCGGCCGCGCGGCAAGCGGCCTCATAAGTATTAACAAAAGTTTAATGACTAGGATGCATGGCGGGTTTGACTGCGCGCAATCGTGCAGGCGCCCGCACACATGAAAAAACGCGCCTCCCCACGCGCCGCGGGTTCGATCCGGGTGGCGCAGCGCCGCCCCCGGCCTGCATTCAGGATCGCTGCGCGGCGCTTTTCTCGGCGGCGTACTTGCCCAGGTAGCCGTGCACCTTGGCTGCGGCGAGCTTGTTGACCGACACCAGCAGGTCGGGCGTTACCTGCGCCAGGCCATAGTTCGAGCCGAGATGGCGGCCGATGTGGATCAGCACTTCGGCCGCCACTTCGGCGTCGGCTTCGGCGCGGTGGGCCGCGCTGCGAAAGGCGATCCCGAGCTGGCGCGACAGCTGGCCCAGCTTGTAGCTCGGCATGCCGGGAAAGACGCGGCGCGACAGCTTCAGCGAGCAGACCAGCCCGACGTGGCCGCAGGCACGGCCGAGGCGCTCGCTTTCCGCCACCAGGAATTTCTCGTCGAAGCTGGCGTTGTGGGCCGACAGCGCATCGGCGCCGATGAAGTCGAGCAGTTCCGGCACGACGGTGCGCGCCGGCGGCGCGGCATCGACCATCTCCTGCGTGATGCCGGTCAGGCCGGTGATGAAAGCCGGGATGCGCGCGCCGCAATTGACCAGCGAGACGTAGCGGTCGATCACGCGCCCGCCGACGATGCGCAGCGCCGCCACTTCGGTAATGCGGTCGCCCATCGCGGGGGACAGGCCCGTGGTCTCGAAGTCGAGCATCACGATCGGTCGTTCAAATATGGTCATGGCGATCCTTTTACCCGAATTTGCGGAGAGCGTCCAGCGCCAGGCCGGCCCCGATGCTGCCGAACAGGTCGCCCTCGACCTTGCGTGCGCCCGGCACCAGGGCGCCGACGCGTGCGCGCAGCAGGCCCACGCCGCTCGAGCCGCCGGTGAAGAACACGGTGTCGACCGCTTCCGCGGCCACGCCGGCGTCCGCCAGCAGGCGCAGCACGGTCGCGTCGATGCTGCCCAGCAGCTGGCCGATGGCCTCTTCGAAAGTGGCGCGTTCGATGAGCAGGCTTTCCGGCGGCGCCAGCCGGTCCAGTTCGAGCGTCACCGCCTCGTTCGAGGACAGGCCGATCTTCGCCCCCTCGACCTGCATCGCCAGCCAGTGGCCGGCACGCTCGTCGATCAGGTGTTTCAAACGGGCGAGCTTGCCCGGTTCGCGCGCATCGCGCGCCAGCTCGTCGAGCTGGCCGATGCTCTTGCGCGTGTAGGCCTGGTTGATCGTGTGCCAGGTCGCAAGGTTGAAGTAATAGCTCGATGGAATCTCGGCACCGGAACGCAGGGTGCTGCGGTAGCCGAGCAGCGGCATCACCGAAGCCAGGCTCAGGTACTTGTCGAAGTCGGTGCCGCCGATGTGCACGCCGCCGGTAGCGAGGATGTCGTCGCGCCGATCAGGCTTGCCGGCCCGGCCCGGGCCAAGTCGCACCAGCGAAAAGTCCGAGGTGCCGCCGCCGATGTCGGCGATCAGGACCAGTTCCTCGCGGTCGATCTGCGATTCGTAGTCGAACGCGGCGGCGATCGGCTCGTACTGGAAGGCGACTTCGCGGAAGCCGACGCTGCGCGCCACCTCGGCCAGGGTGTCTTCGGCCAGCTTGTCGGCTTGCCGGTTGTCGTCGATGAAGAAGACCGGGCGGCCGAACACGGCGTGCTCGAAACCGCGCCCGGCCTGGACCTCGGCGCGCCGCTTGACCTCGCCGATGAACTGGGCCAGCAGCAGGCGGAACGGCAGCGCGCGGCCGGCGACCTCGGTCTGGCCATCCATCAGGCTGGTGCCGAGCAGGCTCTTGAGCGAGCGCATCAGGCGGCCTTCGTAGCCGGCCAGGTAGTCGGCCAGCGCGGCGCGGCCATAGCGCACTTCCTCGTCGTCGGCATTGAAGAAAACGACCGATGGCAGGGTCGGCTTGCCGTCTTCGAGGGCGAGCAGGGAGCTCGCCACCGATGGCCCCGCGGCGGGCAAACCCGTTCCAGCCGGGTTCCTGCCTGGACCAATCCAGCCAACCGTGGAATTCGACGTACCGAAGTCGACGCCGCAAGCGTTCGTCATATGTGCCTTTGCCCTGGGGGCGCGCCAAAAAGGGGGGCGCTTGGAGGGGAGCGCTTTGAAGGGGCGATATCTTACCAGAATCCATTTGCCATGGCGAACGTCGACGACAAGCGTTGCGCGCCCGTCACGCGCGGCGGGCGCTCGGCTCCTTGGCTATACTGAAAATAATGGAGCGGAAACCATGTCGAACTACTGGATCCTGAAACGCAACTGTTCGCTGACCCCGCGCCAGTCGGGCGCCGTCTACGCCCTGCTCTGCTCTGCCTCCTTCGGCATCGCCCTGGTGTTCCTGCTGCAGGGCGTCTGGATCGTGCTGGCGTTTGCGCTGGTGGAAATGCTGGCCGTCGGAGTCGCGCTGCTGCATTACGCGCGCCACGCGCTCGACGTCGAACGCATCGCCCTGTTCGAGAACTGCCTGGTCGTCGAACGCATCGACGCCGGCCACCGCGAGGAGATCCGGCTCGATCCGTTGCGCCTGCGGGTGCACGCGCCGGCGCCCCGCCTGAGGAAGCTGATCCGGCTCGAGTCGCGCGACGTGAGCGTCGAGATCGGCAGCTATGTCTCGGAACCGATACGCGTCCAGGTGGCCCAGGAAATCCACCGCGCGCTGCGCTCCCATCCCGCCCGCCTGCATCCATAAAAGTTGTCTTCGATGTAAGTTTCTTCTTACATCGACACGGCGACGCAACCGATAGGTGTTATCTATCCAGCCTTGCATAATTCTCGATTAATTAGATAGCACTGCGACATGGCCGCGCGTAACAAGCGCAGGGGAAACCGCAGGGCAATACGAGGGGAATGTGCAATGAGTATCAAGCTGCAAGGCTTTGCCATCGTCACGCACGGCGGCGCCGGTGAACCGCTGGAGTTCACGGATGGCTGTGAACGGGCGGCGCAACGCGGACGCGAGATGATGCGCGAAACCGGCGACGCCCTCGATGCCGCCATCGCCGCCGTGCTCGTGTTCGAGGAAGACGAGCGTTTCAACGCCGGCACCGGTTCGGTGCTGTGCCTGGATGGGGCCACCATCGAAATGGACGCCGCGATCATGGACACCCGGGGCCGCCTCGGCGCGGTCGCCGCGCTGCGCGACGTGCGCAACCCGATCCTGCTGGCGCGCGCCATCGCCGACACGCCGCACGTGCTGCTGGCCGGCGAAGGCGCCGAGCGCTTCGCGCGCCACATGGGCCTGGAGCGTGCGCAGCCGATCCGCGACAGCCAGCGCGAGAAGCACGACAAGGTGCTGAAGGAACTCGCCGGCTCCGAGCCCATGATGCCGGGCGTCGACAACCGCATGTTCGAGCGCTTCTGGAACTACAGGACGCCGCTGCAACTGCCGCCGAGCGCCGCGCACGACACCGTCGGCGCCGTCGTGCGCGGCCCGGACGGCCACTTCGCGGTGGCCGGGTCGACCGGCGGCTCGGCGCCCTCGCTGCTGGGCCGGGTGGGCGACACCCCGATCGTCGGCAGCGGTTTCTATGCCGGGCCGCTGGGCGCGGTTGCCGCCACCGGCATCGGCGAGCACATCATCCGCCACATGCTGGCGCGCACCGTCTACGGCTGGATCGAACAGGGCATGCCGCTGCAGCAGGCGCTGCAGCGCGCCATCGACCTGATCGACAAGGATGCCGACACCGGCCTGATCGCCGTCACCAAAACCGAAGCAGCCTCGTGCAGCAACACCCATATGCCAACCGGAACCATTGTCGAATAACATGAAAACAGAACTGAACGAAAATTCGCAGACCTCGGCGCACGGCCACCTCGTCATCATCGGCGGGGGCGAAGACCGCAAGCATGACAAGGCCATCCTGACCCGTTTCGTCGAACTCGCCGGCGGCCTTGACGCGCGTATCGTCGTGATCACGGCCGCCAGCACCATCGCCGACGAAATGTGGGAAGTCTACGACAAGGCCTTCGGCGACCTCGGCGTGAAGCAGCGCTTCCACCTGCCGCTGGTCAGCCGCCAGGACGCCAACGACGAAGAAAAAGTACGTATGGTGGCCGAGGCCGACGGCATCTTCATGACCGGCGGCGACCAGAAGCGCCTGCTCGCGATCATCGGCGGCACGGCGCTGGACGCCGAGATGCACACCGCGCTCAAGGTGCGCGGCGCCTGCATCGGCGGCACCAGCGCCGGCGCCTCGGCCATGTCGGGCCACATGCTGGCCCAGGGCAAGACCGACCTGCTGCCGCAAAAAGGCGCCGTCAGCCTCGGCGCGGGCCTGGGCTTCCTGCACCGCGTCGTCATCGACCAGCATTTCTCGGAGCGCCAGCGCCTGGCGCGCCTGCTGTCGGTGGTGGCGCACAACCCCTACCTGCAGGGCATCGGCATCGATGAAGACACGGCCCTCATCATCGAACGCGGACGCGGCATCGAAGTGGTGGGCGAAGGCTCGGTCACCGTCGTCGACGGGCGCACGATGGATACCAACATCGCCGACATCCGCGAGCACGCCACGCCGGAACTGATCGACGTGCGCCTGCACCTGCTGCCGGCCGGCTGCCGTTATCGCCTGCCGACCGACGCCGAACCGAGCGAGCGGCCGATGCCGCCGTCGCTGCGTGAATTTTTGGAAACTGTCACGAAACGGAACCCGATCTCATGAAAATCCTCGAAAAACGCTTCCTGCGCGGCCCGAACCTGTTCAGCGCCGCCCCATGCCTGATGGCAGTTCTCGACGCGGCCGCTTCCTCCTCGAACCCTGAGCCAGCACCCGGCTTCGGCGCACGCCTGCTTGCCCTGCTGCCCGGCCTGGCGCCGGAAAGCGCGGCGCGCCTGGCGAACCTCGCTTGCCTGGCCGACGCCGTCGAACCGGTCGTGATGGAGTTGCAGCGCCTGGCCGGCGCCCCCGCCGAATTCAGCCAGACGCAGGCCGTGCCGCGCAAGCCGAACGCGCGCCGCGCCGTCTGCGGCTACCGCACCGAGCAGGTCGCGGGCCAGGCGCTGGAAGTGGCCATCGCCATGATCGGCGCGCTGGCGAAAGGTGAAGACTACGACATCGACGCGGCGCGCGCGGCCCTGGTCGAAACCGCCGAGGACCATGCGATCGGCACCAGCACCGGCGCGGTCGTGAATGCGGCCATCCGCCGCGGCATCCCGGCCCTGCGCATCACGGACGAAGCGAACCTGTTCCAGCTCGGCTGGGGCAGCCGCCAGAAGCGCCTGCAAGCCACGATCACGGGCGCGACCAACTCGATCGCGGTCAGCATCGCCAGCGACAAGCAGCTCACCAAAACCCTGCTCGAGCAGGCCGGCGTGCCGGTCCCGGGCGGCGCCACCGTCAGCACGCTGCCTGACGCCCAGCGCGTCGCGCGCCGTTTGAAAGGCCCGGCCACCATCAAGCCGCTCGACGCCAACCAGGGCAAGGGCGTGACCACGACCTGCACCACGCCGGAAGAAGTCGAGCGCGCCTTTGCGCACGCGCGCCAGTACGGCCGCCATGTGATCGTCGAGGAATTCCTGGCGGGGCGCGATTACCGCGTGCTGGTAACCGGGACTAAAATCGCGGCGGCTTCGTGGCGCCGTCCGCCGTGCGTGACGGGCGACGGCAACTCCACCGTGCGCGAGCTGGTCGAGCTTGAAAACCGCAATCCGGCGCGCGGCGACGGCCACACCAACATCCTCACCAAAATCCCGATGGACGACCTGGCCGCCGCCACGCTCGCGAAACAGGGTGTCGGCTTCGATTCCGTGCTGCCAGCCGGAGTCAGCGTCGACCTGCGCGGCAACGCCAACCTGTCCACCGGCGGCACCGCCGAAGACGTGACCGATTTGCTGCCGGAAGAAACCCGCGAGATCTGCATCCGCGCCGCCCGCACCATCGGGCTCGACGTGGCCGGCATCGACGTCATCTGCCAGGATATTTCGCAATCGCTGCGCGAGCAAGGCGGCGGCATCATCGAAGTCAACGCCGCGCCCGGCATCCGCATGCACCAGTACCCGAGCCGCGGCACGCCGCGCGACGCCGGCGCCGCCATCGTCGACGCCCTGTTCGGCCAGGACGACGGCCGCATCCCGGTGGTGGCCATTACCGGCACCAACGGCAAGACCACGACCTCGCTCCTGATCGCGCACGCCGCCCGCCTGTCGGGCCTGCGCACGGGCGTGACCACCACCGAGGGCGTCTACATCGACGGCCGGCTGACGATGAAAGGCGACTGCACCGGCTACCGCTCGGCGCGCAGCCTGCTGACCGACCCAAGCGTCGACTTCGCGGTGCTGGAGACGGCGCGCGGGGGCATCCTGAAGCGCGGCCTGGCGTATGACCGCTGCGACGTGTCGGTGGTGCTGAACGTGTCGAGCGACCACCTCGGCCTGGACGGCATCGAAACGGTGGACGAACTGGCGCGCGTGAAAGCCGTCGTCGCCCGGCGCGCCTCGCGCGCCGTGGTGCTGAACGCCGAAGACGATTACTGCGTGGCGATGGCGAAGGACCTGGCCGAGAACGTCGAGGTGCTCTACTTCGCCCTCGACTCCGACAATCCCGTGCTGCTGCGTCACCTGGAGCGCGGCGGGCGCGGCGTCTACCTCGAGGACAACACCGTCGTGCTGGCCACGGGCGCGCGCCACGAGGCGCTGCTCGACGTGCGCCAGATGCCGGTCTCGCTCGGCGGCTGCGCACGCTACAACATCGCGAATGCCCTGGCGGCGACCGCCGCGCTGGCCGCGAGCGGCTTCGGCAACGCCGAGATCGTCGCCGGCATGCGCAGTTTCGTCTCCGACAGCAAGCACAACCCGCTGCGTTCGAACCTGTTCGACGTCGACGGCGTGACCGTCATCGTCGACTACGCGCACAACTGCGCGGCCTACGCGGCACTGGCCGAAACGGCGCGCGCGATGACGCCGGGCCGGGTCGTAGGAGTCGTCGCCGCGCCGGGCGACCGGCGCGACGCCGACCTGGTCGACATCGGCCGCACCTGCGCCGCCGGTTTCGACGACCTGGTCGTGTACGAAACCGAAAACCGCGGCCGCGCCGACGGCGAAGTGGCCGCGCTGCTGGTGCAGGGCGCACGCCTCGGGCGCATCGCCGCCGACAAGCTTTCGGTCGAACTGAACGTGCACAGCGCGATCCGCCGCGGCCTGGCCCTGTGCCAGCCGGGCGACGTGCTGGTGTTCGGCTGCGGCTCGTCGATCTCGGAACTGACCGAGGCGCTGCGGCCGACCCGGCCGGAGATCGCGCAGCGGATCGAGGCGGAAGCGGTGTGATGTTCGTGAACTAGCCCGTGTGGATTGGCGGCCCGATGGGCCGCCTTTTTTTGGTTCATCACGGATTCACCGCTCGCTCGACGGCACCGCGAATTTGCATGCGGTCGGGCAGATCCACCGGTGAGACCGCGTGGGCGGAGCCCACCCTGCAAAAAAAAAGAGCCCCGCACGAGGCGGGGCTGTTCTTGACGCTCGCCGACGATCAGATCGTCTGCGCCTCGATCCTGGCCGCACTCTCCGGGTCATCCACGCGCAGGGCGTCGATGAAGGTCTGGATCGAGGTGCCGCAGGCGAACACCAGCACGTCGCCGGGGCTGCACAGGGACAGCCCGAGGCGGATCGCCTTGCCCACCTCGACCTCGCAGTGCAGCGTGTCGGACTGGCCGACCACGTTTTCCGCGCCCTGGAGGATGATCCCGACCACCTCGCCGGCCGCGCGCCCGCGGTTCTGCGATTCGTAGATCACGAGCTCGTCGAAACCTTCGCCGCACACTTCGCCGATCTGGACCAGGTCGCTGTCGCGGCGGTCGCCCGGCGCGGTGACGATGCCCACCAGCTGGCCCGGCAGCAGCGCGCGCGCCATTTCCGACAGCGCCGCGTAGGCCGCCGGATTGTGCGCGTAGTCGACGATCACGGTCACGCCGCGCACGTCGAAGACGTTGGTGCGCAGCGGATTGGTCTTGCTGTCCGAAACGAAGGTCGACAGGCCCGCCGCGATCTGGATGTTGGAGAAGCCCGAGGCCATCAGCGCCGCCGCCGCAGCGAGGGCGTTCGCGATGTTGTAGCGCGCCAGGCCCCCGAACGAGGCCGGCATCGCTTCGACCCGCATCAGTTCCTGCTGGCGCATGCCGTCGGCGATCACGATCGCGTTGTCCTGCACGTAGGTGCCGCGCCCGCCCTCTTCCAGGTGCTTGAGCAGGATCGGGTTTTCCGGCTCCATCGAGAAGAAGATGATCTCGGCGCCGGGCCTGGCGCGGCGCACCATCTGCACGCACAGCGCGTCCTCGGCGTTCAGCACCACCGCTTTCGAGGCGGACGAGGCCACCACGGCCTTGACCTGCGCCAGGTCTTCGATGGTGTCGATGCCGTCCAGGCCCAGGTGGTCCGGCGCCACGTTCAGCACGACGCCGACGTCGGACTGGTCGAACGCCAGGCCGCGTTTCAGGATGCCGCCGCGCGCCGTTTCCAGCACCGCGAAATCGACGTCCGGCGCCGACAGGATGGTGCGCGCCGACCAGTAGCCGGTGCAGTCGCCCTTCACCAGGCGCTTGCCGTTCACGAACACGCCTTCGGTGGTGGTCACGCCGGTGCCGAGGCCCGCCACGCGCGCGGTGTGCCCGATCATCAGGGCGGTCGTGGTCTTGCCGTTGGTGCCGGTGACGGCGACGACCGGGATGCGGCCGTTCGATGGGCCCATCAGGCCGTCGATGATCGCTTCGCCGGCGTCGCGCGGTTCGCCGGCGCTCGGGTGCTGGTGCATGCGGATGCCGGGCGCGGCGTTGACTTCGATGACGGCGCCGCCCTGCTCGTCCAGCGGCACCGCGATGTCCCGGCAGACGATGTCGATCCCGGCCACGTCGAGGCCGATCTTGCTGGCCGCGCGCACGCACAGCGCACGCGTGGTCTCGGGCAGCAGGTCGGTGACGTCTTCGGCGGTGCCGCCGGTCGACAGGTTGGCATTGCTGCGCAGTTCGACGCAGGTGCCGGGCCCCGGCACCGAATCCGGTGTGTATCCCTGGCGGCGCAGCATGTCCTCGGCGTGGGCGTCGATCGCGAGGCAGGTCAGCACGTTGCTGTGGCCGCTGCCGCGCGCCGGGTTCCGGTTTTCGATTTCCACCAGTTCGGTGATGGTGCTGACGCCGTCGCCGACGACGTGGGCCGGGCGCCGGAACGAGGCCGCCGCGACCCGTCCGCCCGCCACCAGCACGCGGTAGTCGCGTCCCTCGACGAAGCGCTCGACGATGATCTTGCGGCCATATTCGCGCGCGAAAGCGAAGGCGCGCGCGACCTCCTCGGGCGTCGCGCATTTCGTGGTCACGCCCTTGCCCTGGTTGCCGTCGAGCGGCTTGACCGTGACCGGCACGCGCAGGCGGCGCGCGATCCGCTGCGCCTCTTCCACGGTGCCGACGGTGCAGCCTTCCGGCACGGGCACGCCCGCTTCCTGCAGCAGGGCTTTCGTCAGTTGCTTGTCGCTGGCGATCTTCACCGCGACATAGCTGGTGTCGCCGGTGATCGTGGCCTGCAGGCGCTTTTGCTTCGAGCCCCAGCCGAGCTGGAACAAATTGGCTTCGTCGGTGATGCGCTGGCTCGGGATGCCGCGCTCGTGGGCGGCGGCGAGCACGGCCGCGGTGCTGGTGCCGATCGCGTAGCGCGAACCGAGCGCGCGCAATTCCTTCATGCGCGGCTCCGGATCGAAAGCCTCGCCATGCGCGAGCGCCGCCACCAGGTCGCACGCAAGCTGGAACGACGGCTCGGCCAGCTTTTCGATGGCGTACTGGACGACGACCCGGAACTGGCCCGGGCGCCCAAGGACCGGGCGGGTGCGGCCGTAGCCGAGGCCCGGGCCGGCCATCGATTGCAGCGTCAGCGCCACCTGTTCGATGACGCGCGCAAGATAGGTGCCGGCGCGCAGGCGCTGGACGAAGCCGCCCGGCTGGACGGACGGCATCAACTGGCCGTTCAGGGCCGGCAGCATCGCCAGCAAGGCGTCGTTAAAGCCGGGAATGTCTTTCGAGGAGATGCCGTACAGGTCTTCCAGGTCGATGACGCTCAGCAGGCAAGGCGTATCGGCATGGACGTTCGGGCCCCGCAGGAACCGTTGTTCGAGAATGTACACAGAAATGCCCCTATGATTTGAATTGTTATTTTGATTACGGTTGCACCGCCGCCCGCCCGTGTACGGGGCGGCGGCGACGGTTGTTGTGGCGTTCGTTCAGGTGTCGATCAGTTGGGTGTACATGCGCGTGGCCATCAGGCCGGCCGCGCTGTGGTGGTGCGCGGGCGACATCAGTTCGCCCAGCAGCGCCATCGCCTCGGCCTTGCCGGCGGCGGCGGCAACCCGCTGCTCGAGCAAGCCGAGCTCGTTATCGCCCCCGGTGTCGCGATCAGTGTCACGTGCGGCGCGGCGGCGGATCAGCCCACGCTCCGGGAACTGGCTGCCGCGGTCCTGGTGCTCGCCCAGGTTGTCGAGGGTGCGCTGGCGCGCCCGGTGCGTCAGCACGCGCCCTTCCCTGACGCTCGTGACGCCGCTCGGCGGGCTGACGATCCAGTCGCGCAGCACCTGCTGCTCGTAGGCGCTGAAGACGCCGAACATCTCGGCGCGTTCGCCGTGGACCAGCCGCCAGAACCGGCTGTGCTCGACATCCTCGCCGCGCTTGATCCAGCCCGCGCTCTCGAGTGCGCCCAGGAAGCCGGGGATTTGCGCCGGATCGCCGAGCCAGTCGTTGACCGAGCGGCCAGCGACGCGGCAATAGTCGGAGTGCATGTTCTTGCCGACGCTGCTCTTTTGCGCCAGGATGTGCACCAGTTCTTCCTGCAGGTCGAACGCGGCGATGACGGAGTTCGTGCTGGCGCCGGGTTCGTTCAGGCGATAGCCGTCGAGCACGCGGCGGTAGAACGCGGCGCGGTCGCCCACGCGCGGCATCAGGTCGACCAGGGCCTGCACCGCCTTCTGCGCATGGCCGCTGGCGGCATTGTCGACCGTGACGTGCAGGGTGAAATAGTAGGGATCGATCCCGAATTCGTTCAGCTCGTAGGAGGTGATCATCAGGTGCAGGGGCAACTGCTCGTAGCCAAGGTTGTAGCCGATGATCTCCGGCAGCATGCGCTCGGCATTGTGGCCCAGCGCAAGCTGGATCGCGCCCTGCACGAAATGTTCTTCGTCCAGTTGTTCCCAGCCTTCGCACCCATGGGCGGCGAGCAGCTTGCGGTAGATCGTGACGTGGTTCTTGCTTGGCGCACCCTCGCCCAGCTCCTCGAGATAGGTCTTGATCAGCGGATGAAAGTCGGCGTTGTCCCAATGCTTCAGCAGGCCGTAGAGCCAGGCGCCGTCGACCAGCTTGGTCGGCGCGACCGACTTGATGAAATTCAGGGCGTGGCTGCGGTTGCTGAAATAACGCCGCGGCGCCCCCGCCTTGCGCCCTGCCAGGTAGTCGCGGTATTCCTGTCCGACGGCCTCGGTACGGGCGGCGATCCAGCCGGGCAGTTGCGCCAGCGTCGGCGGCAGGTCGGCCGGGATGTCTTGCACGGCACGCACCTGCTCGCGCACGAAGGCTTCGCCCGCGCGGGCATTGGCCAGCGGGTCGGCGTACAGGGAGAAATACAGGCGCTTCGCACGATCGGGGAGATTGCCCGCGGTGCGTCGGGCCTGGACTACTTCTGGACGATCGGTTGCAAGCGCGGTAACGAGAGGTGGCGTCATGGACAGGCAGTCAATAGTCTTGTTGATTAATTACCGGAATTATCCGGCCTGGACCATGCATTGCGAATCGGCACGCGTGCTCTGAAAATGTAAGACAGAACTTACAAAAGTTACACAGTGATAAGGATGAGCTGGACATGCCAAACCTGGGCGGTTTTTTGAGCGCTCTCAAAGGCAGATGCCGAGTTCGCGGGCGGTGGCGACGGTATCGCCATCGACCGGCACGTCCTTGGTACGCCCGGCAACCTGGTCGAGCGGCACCAGCTCGATCGCCTGCCAGCCGAGCGCCACCATGACGCCGGCATGCCCGGCCGCCAGCGCGCGCACGGCGGCGGTGCCGAAGCGCGAGGCGCACACGCGGTCGAAAGCCGACGGGCTGCCGCCGCGCAGCAGGTGGCCGAGCACGACGGTGCGGCACTCCTTGCCGGTGAGTGTGCCCAGTTCGCCCTCCAGGCGGGCGCCGATCCCGCCGAGGCGCTCGGCCCTGCCGGCCACCGCGGCCGAGCGCACCTGGCGTTCGCCGCCGCTCGGGCGCGCGCCTTCGGCGACCACCACCACCGAGTGGCGGTGGCCGCTGGCGTCGCGCCGGGCGATGGCCTGCGCCACCTTGCCGACCTCGTAGGGGATTTCAGGGATCAGGATCGCGTGGGCGCCGCCCGCGATGCCGGCATGCAGCGCGATCCAGCCGGCGTAGCGGCCCATCACCTCGACCACCATCACGCGGTGCTGGCTGTGGGCGGTCGTGTGCAGGCGGTCGATGCATTCGGTGGCGAAACCGACCGCGGTATCGAAACCGAAGGTGGAAAACGTGTGGGCGAGGTCGTTGTCGATGGTCTTCGGCACGCCGACGACGCGCAGTCCCCGTGCGTGCAGCGCCTGGGCGATGCCCATCGAACCGTCGCCGCCGACGATGACGAGCGCGTCGAGCCCGCGCGCGCGGCAAGCCTCCACGACTTCAGCGCTGCGATCGGTCTCGACGGGCTCGCCATCGGGACCGGGCACGGGAAAGCGCAGCGGATTGCCGCGGTTGGTGCTGCCGAGGATCGTGCCGCCGAGGTGGACGATCGCATGCACGTCGGCCGGCGACAGGCGCCAGACCGGCTCGCCCGCACATTCGCCCGGCGCCAGCAGGCCATTGAAGCCGTCGCGGATGCCGTGGCACTCCCAGCCCAGCCGCTCACTGGCGAGCACGACCGAGCGGATGACGGCGTTCAGCCCCGGCGCGTCGCCGCCGCCGGTGACCAGGCCGATGCGGCCGATGCGGCCGATGCGGCCGATGCCGCCGCCGCCGGTGCCCCCTGCCCCTGTGCCCGGATCGCCTGCCATGTCCCGCCTCCGTTTTTCCTGCCCGTTTGTCTTACCTTAGCACGGGTATGCTCGCGCCCGCGCTCGCGCCAGGACGCTCGCTGCTGCCCTGTGCGTCCCCCTATTCCAACGAATTCGTCATGCCGCTCGCATGCAGTCGACGAAGGCCCGTGCGCACTGGCGCGGTCCTGCCAGCGGCGTAGCATGGGAGGACGACGGTTCGCGGCCGGGACAATCGGAATGGCACAAGCTCAGGCTCAGGCGCAGGTATTGATCGTCGGGGCGGGCCCGAGCGGGCTGGTGCTTGCCTTGTGGCTGAAGGCGCTCGGCGTGAACGTGCGCATCGTCGATGCCGCAAGCGGTCCGGGCACCACCTCGCGCGCGCTCGCGGTGCAGGCGCGCACGCTCGAGCTGTACCGCCAGCTCGACCTCGCCGCATCCGTGCTCGAGGGCGGCTATGCCCTGGGCGCCTTCAATATCTGGGCCGAGGGCGAGCACCGGGCACGGATCGAACTCGGCGCAATCGGCGCCGGGCTGACGCCCTACCCCTTCATGTACATTTTCCCCCAGGACCGCCACGAGCGCCTGCTGGAAGCGCGGCTGTTCGAAGCCGGCGTACGGGTCGAGCGCAACTGCACCCTGCTGGGTTTCGACGACCCTGGCGACGAAGTCCTGGCGCGGCTCGGGCATGCCGACGGCCGCGAGGAAGGCTGCGCGGCGCGCTACATCATCGGCTGCGACGGCGCAAAGTCCAGCGTACGCAACATCATCGCCGCCGGTTTCCCCGGCGGCACCTACCGCCAGGTTTTCTATGTCGCCGACATCGAGGGCGAGAGCCCGGCGCTGAACGGCGAGCTGCACCTCGACCTCGACGAGTCGGACATCCTGGCCGTGTTCGCGACGGCGCCGCGCGGGCGCGCGCGCCTGGTCGGCACCGTGCGCGACGCCGGGCATCAATGCGGCGCCGAGCATCCCGAGAACCTGGCGTTTGGCGACGTCAGCAAGCGCGCCATCGACAACCTGATGATCAGCATCAGCAAGGTGAACTGGTTCTCCACCTATCGCGTGCACCACCGCGTCGCCGACCGCTTCCGGCGCGGCCGCGCCTTCCTCGTCGGCGACGCCTGCCACATCCACAGTCCGGCCGGCGGCCAGGGCATGAATACGGGGATCGGCGACGCCATCAACCTGGCCTGGAAGCTGGCCGCGGTGCTGCGCGACGGCGCGCCCGACAGCCTGCTCGACAGCTATGAAGCGGAACGGCGGCCGTTTGCCCAGCGCCTGGTCGACACGACCGACCGCGTGTTCAGCTTCATCACGGCCGACGGCCCGGTCGCCGAGGTGGTGCGTACCGGCGTGGTGCCGCGCATCATGCCGTTGATGGCGCGCGTGCCGGCGGCGCGCCAGTATTTTTTCCGCACGATTTCGCAGACGGTGGTGCACTACCGCCATGCGCCGCTGAACGAGGGCAGCGCCGGCAAAGTCCACGGCGGCGACCGCCTGCCGTGGGTGGCGATCGACGGCAGCGACAATTTCGAGCCCCTGTCCCGGCCCGGCTGGCAGGCGCACGTCTATGGCGCGGTGCGCCAGGACGCGGCAAACTGGTGCGCGGCGCATCGCGTGCACTTGCGCCAGTATCCCTGGCGCGAGGAATTCCGCGCGGCCGGCCTGGCACGCGACGCCTTCTACCTGCTGCGGCCGGACACCTATGTCGCGCTGGCCGCCGGCACACCCGACCCGCTTCGGTTCGACGGCTACCTGCACGCCAACGGGCTTGCGCTGTAGCGGTCCGGAGCCGGTCCACTGAAGAGTTGAACGAAGGCAAAGCTGCGCCGCCTCAGCGGATTTGCGGCGATGATCGCAGCACAGCGCGCTCGCCCACGCGAGGCGCACAACCGCTCAACCACCTTCGGAGAACCATGGAACTCACAGTCAACAACAGCACCACCTCCGCCTTCCTCGTCACCGTCTTCGCCGAACTGCAGGATGGCAGCTTCGTCGGCAAGGTCATGGCGGAAACCGACGTACCGTACACGCCCTACTTCGACAACGAAGTCGACCAGGTGGTCGTGTATATCTCGCCGGACGAAGACCAGCTGCAGGCCATCCTCACCGCGCTCAACGAGCGGCGCCTGCCGTTCGGGAATCTGCAGAATTACGGGTCGGCGGCGGGTGGGACGTCGACGATTCCGGTGTAGGTGTGGGACGGGCGGCTACCGCGACGCGTGCGAACATACCCTGCGCTGGAAACACATTCGGTCGTCCTCACGCAGGCCGCGCACGCCTGCCGCTGCCTGTCGCCCCGCCTCGCCCCACCGCCGGCACCAGCCGCGTGACCAGCACGGTCGCGATGCGCCGTTCCACCACGTCGGCCACCTCGAAGCGCAGGTTGTCGAGTTCGACGGCCTGCCCGTTCGAGGGCAGCGCGCCGAAGTGCTCGAGCATGAAGCCGGCGAGCGAGCTGTACTCGTCGTTCGGGCTGACCAGCGCCTCGGTGCCGAGCACCTGCTGCAGGTGGTGCAGGTCGGCGGCGCCATCGACGCGCCAGCGGTCCGGCCCTTCCTGGATGACGGCCGGCTGCTCGTCCTCGTCGGGAAAGTCGCCGGCGATCGCCTCCAGCAGGTCGATCGGCGTCACCA
>JAQGLR010000447.1 GCA_028292765.1 Massilia sp.
CCCGTAACTAGCGCCGCGCGCTGGCGCTGGCGACTGTCACTTTATGGACTGTTATGTGAGTTTGGACACCCTATTTGTTGTGGAGAATACACCGTTCCACCTTCTAATTGTCAACGGTTTTCCATATTTTTGAGCACCTGCCCACCCTGCATTAGCGTCATTTTGGCACAGTACAGAGCGGCATCAGCAATGCGTCGATCAGCGGGAACATTACGCCGTATTTGTGGTCGTTGTGTGAGCGGTTGGAAGAGGTCCTTAGCTTATGCGTCCTGCATGGCACGGGCAGCTGGCGTCGGGGTGGGCGCTAATCTGGCACAATCTGAGTGCGATGTTGCCAATCGAATAAAACGGGACGAGCATGAATGAGCAGGTTGCACGACGGGTCGTGCTGGTACGTTCGATCGAAAACGCCGACACGGCCCACGAGGTTCTGAGCGAGGACGACCGCAAGTATGCGAGCCGCAGCGCGCGCGAGCTGGCGGCATGGCAGGCGGCCGACAGCAAGAGCGCCGCCACGCAGGACCATTTCCTCCAGCAGCGCTCGGACCAGATCCTCAAGCGCCTGGCGGACCGCATTCCGGCGTTCGCCACCTTCCAGAAGCGCGGGCTCGGCTTGCCGGGCATCTGGCTGGCGCTGCCGCTGCTCGCCCTGGTTGCCGGCTTCCTGCTTGACCGCATCGCCGATCCGCACCGGGTCGATTTGCTGTCGGCCCCGCTCCTTTTCATCATCGGCTGGAACCTGCTGGTCTACCTCGTCCTGCTCGTCTGGGCAATCATCCCTGGCCGCAAGACCGGCTGGGCCAGGCCGGGATTGCTGCACCGCCTGAGTGTCGGCAAGGCGGCGCTGCCGCGCAAGCTGCCCGGCGCCCTGGCGCGCGGCCTGGCGACCTTCCTGGAAGAGTGGGCCGTGCTGAGCGAGCCGCTGACCCGGGCGCGCCTGTCGCGCACCGTGCACCTGTCGGCGGCCGCCTTTGCGCTAGGCGCGGTGTTGTCGCTGTATTGGCGCGGGCTGTTGACGCAATATGTGGCCGGCTGGGAGAGCACCTTCCTCGACGCCGGCCAGGTACACACGCTGCTGTCCTGGCTGTTCATGCCGGTTTTGTCGCTCATCCCTTACCTGCAGGGTTTTTCGCTGCCTGAAATTGAAGCACTGCGTTTCAGCGCACGCACTCCGGCTGCCGGCGGCGAACGCTGGGTACACCTGTATGGCGCGACGATCCTGCTGCTGGTCGTGCTGCCGCGGGTGCTGCTGGCACTGCTTGCCGCCTGGCGCGCACGGCGGCTGGCCAGGCAGTTTCCGCTCGAGCTCGAGCATCCGTACTTCCGCCGGCTGGCCGACAGCATCGGCGCCGGTACCGCGGCGGTACTGCGCGTGCTGCCCTACAGTTTTACGCTCGACGAAGCCCGCGACCGCGGTTTGTGGACCGTTGCCGCGATGGCGCTCGGGGCGCAGGCGCGCGTGCTGCTGCGCCCGACGGTGCCCTACGGCGAGGAACCGAAGGAGGCGCTCGGCGAGGGCGGCCTGGATGACGCCGGCGTCACCGTTACCGCGGCCCTGTTCAGCCTGTCCGCGACGCCGGAAAAGGAAAACCACGGCGCCTTCCTCGACCATCTTGCCCGCCACAGCAAGCGCGGCGTGGCCGTGCTGCTCGACGAGTCGAGTCTGGTCGAGCGCGGCGCCGGCCAGGCCGGCCTGGAGGCGCGCATTACGGAACGTATTTCGCTGTGGCGCCAGTTCTGCAGCTTCCACGGTACCGCCGCCACGGTGGTCAACCTGCTCGATCCTGCCAAACGGCCGATCGAGCTTGGCGCGGGCCTGGCCCTGCCGGAGCTGCGATGACGATGAGCGAGGCGGCACCCGTTAAAATCCAGTTCGCCCTTGTTTCGCACACGAACAACGGCAAGACCACGCTCGCGCGCACGCTCGTCGGCGCCGACGTGGGCGAAGTGCGCGACGCCGCCCACGTGACGACCTTCGCCGAAGCGCATCCCCTGCAGACCAGCCTTGAGGGCGACACCCTGCTGCTGTGGGACACGCCGGGCTTCGGCGACTCGGTACGCCTGCTCAAGCGCCTCGCCATGGCGGGCAACCCGATCGGCTGGTTCCTGCGTGAAGTGTTCGACCGCTACCGCGACCGTCCGTTCTGGCTCAGCCAGCAGGCTTTGCGCGCGGCCAAAGACGAAGCCGATGTCGTACTTTATCTGGTCAATTCCTCGGAGGCTCCCGGCGACGCCGGCTATCTGCCGGCAGAGATGAACATCCTGGAGTGGCTGGGCAAGCCGGTCGTCGTCCTGCTCAACCAGATGGGGCCGCCGCGCCCCGGCGCCGCCGAGGGCGCCGAGCAGCAGGAGTGGAAGGGGCACCTGGCGCGCTTCCCGGTCGTGCGCGACGTGCTGGCGCTCGATGCCTTTGCCCGCTGCTGGGTGCACGAGCACGTGTTCTATGAAGCGGTCGCACCGCTGATCGACCCGGCCAAGCAGCCAGGCTATGCGCGGCTGCGCGCAGCCTGGGAAGCCAACAACCGGCAGCGTTACGCCAGCGCGCTGCGCATGACGGCCGAGCAGGTCGCGGCGGCCGCGCGCGACAGCGAGCCGGTGGCTGAAGAGGCGCGCGGCATGTTCCGCTCGGCGCTCGCGGCAGTCGGCCTCGGCAAGGACGAGCAGAAGCGCCAGGAAGCGGCGATGGCCGCACTGGTCGAGCGCCTGAACGGCGAGATCAACAAAACGACGATGCGCATGCTCAGGCTGCACAAGATCGATCCAGGCCAGGCGACCACGATCAATATGCGCGTGCGCGAGAATTTCGCCGTGAAGGCGCCGATCGACAAGGCCCAGGCAGGCCTGCTCGGTGCGGTCGTGTCCGGCGCGGCCACGGGGCTGTCGGCCGACCTGGTCGCCGGCGGCCTCACGATGGGAGCCGGCGCGCTGCTGGGCGCCATCGTCGGCGGCCTGACGATGGCTGGCGCCGCATGGGGTTTCAACCAGGGGCTTGATCGCGACAAGCCGACGGTGCAGTTTGCCGACGCCTTCCTGCAGACGCTGCTGGTCGGCGCCGTGCTGCGTTACCTCGCCGTCGCCCACTTCGGGCGCGGGCGCGGCAATTACGTCGAGGGCGAGGCGCCGGCCTTCTGGCAGCCCGAGGTCGAGGCGGCGCTGGCCGCGCAGAACGGCACGACCGCGCTGTGGCAGGAAGTGCGCGCCGCACCCGACCTGGCCGCCGCAAGCGCGCGCCTGTTTGCGGTCGTCGAGCCGGTCGTCAACGCCACGCTGGCGCGCCTGTATCCCGGCGCCGTGGCCGCGCTGCCGGGCAAGGAGCAGCACGCCGACACGACACCTGCCGGATGACGGCTGGCGGCTGACACCCTCGGCGGTTTGCCACAGGCACGCCGTTTGCTCACGATGAAGACCGCCTGCGCCGCTTCGTTCATGACGGCTGCCGGCGGCATTTTTTTTGTCTTTCTCTTTAGCCACACCGGTCCAAAACTGCACAGATAACCCAGCACCTGATCCGATACGGCACAGCACAGCGAACACGGCAATGCACGTTTTGCCCCGTAACGGCCGGGCACGGGTCTTGCCATGGCCTTGGACAGCATCGACCGATGCGCACATCCATAACGACCGAACAAGGAGATGGCGATGAAGAAGATTCTTGCACTGGGCGCGTTGGCGGCATACATGCAGCCGGCACTGGCTGTCGACATCAAGGCAGGCGACTGGACGGTGGCGGTGGGCGGCAACGTCAACGCCTACTATACGTTCGTCGATTGCGAGGGCGGCGAGGTCGGCGGGCTGGCGCTGGGCGGCCAGGCGCTCGGCTGCGGCGGCAAGGACAGCCGCACCACGATCGGCAACGGCTTGCTGCCCAGCGCGCTGGTCACCTCCGCCTCCTCGACACAGGGCGGCTACGACATCAAGGCGCTGATCGGCATCTACGTCCACACCGCCACCGACAGCGCGATTTCCCAGAACAGCGAGGTGGACGTGCGCCAGGCCTTCTTCACTTTCGGCAACGCCGGGCTCGGCACGATCAAGCTCGGTCGCGACAACGGCCTCTTCGGCGCCAACGCCATCCTCAACGACATGACCCTGATGGGCGTAGGCGCCCCGGTACAGGCCACCCAGCGCGGCCGTGTGGCGCTCGGCCACATCGGCGCCGGTTACGCCTACTTCGGCCAGTATGGCCAGATCGCGTACACCACGCCGGCGCTGGGGCAGGGATTGACCGTCGACATCGGCTTGATGAGCCCGGTGAGCGATACGCCGGTCGTGGCCGGTTCCGCCTACTCGGCCGATTCCACTCCGCAGTACCAGGCGCAACTGACGTTCACCCAGACCCTCACCCAGGGCGACCTGAAAGCCTGGATCGGCGTCAAGGGCCAGCGCCTCGACCCGGAGCTGCCTGGTACGCCGGACCTGACGCTGCGCGGGTTCGAAGCGGGCGTGCTGTACCAGACCGGGCCGATCGGTCTGCTGCTGAACGTCCAGCGCGGCAGGGGACTGGGCATCCTGTCCGACGCCGACCAGGGCCGGGTGCGCACCACCCACTTCCTCGCGCAGGGCACCTATAAGGCGATGGACAAGCTCAAGGTCGGCCTCAGCTACGGCATGAGCGAGAACGACGACAATACGCTTGGCACCGGCGGCCTGGAATCGAACCGGAATATCACTGTGGGCGCCTACTACGCCCTCAACAGCGCCATTACCCTGGTGGCCGAAGGGGGGCAAACGCGCTCGAAAGGTTTCGGCGGCGGCCGCGACAAGATGAACGGCGTCGCGCTTGGCGGGTTTTTCTCCTTCTGAGGGCTGCCGCACCGGGCGGGAGTGTGGCCGTTGCGATTGCGGCCGGTACTCCCGCAGGTCGTGCCGAACGCCGGGACTTGATGTCAGCTTAAAAATTCGGGCTGGGCACTTGCGGACGCCGGAGTGCTTTGCTATGATTCGCCTCCCGCTGCAGTAGCGCTGCGAAACACTCAACGAAATCAAGTAGTTGGATGTGACGAAAGTGCGATACGAACAGCGCGGTGAAATAAAGAA
>JAQGLR010000493.1 GCA_028292765.1 Massilia sp.
GCCGGTGGCGGCGGGGCGCAAGTACAAGTCAATCACCTGTCGGTCGGCAAGATTTCAAGCGGCGCCACGGTCGAACGGGCCGTACCGTCGAACCTTGGCGAAAACAACCAGATTCGCCTCGAGCTGAACCAGACCGATTTCGCCACCGCGAGCCGCGTGGTGACGGCCCTGAACGACCAGTTCGGCGCCGGTACCGCGACGGCCCTGGACGGCCGCGTGATCCGGGTCCGCACCCCGTCCTCGTCGGATGCGCGCGTGAGCTTCATCGGCCTGCTGGAAAACATCGACGTCAAGCCGGCCGCGGCTGCCGCAAAAGTCATCCTGAACGCGCGTACCGGTTCGGTCGTGATGAACCAGTCCGTCACCCTGGACACCTGCGCCATTTCGCACGGCAACCTGTCGGTGACGATCGGCGCCGACACCCAGGTCAGCCAGCCGGCGCCGGGCGCGCGCGGCCAGACCGCGGTGACCACGACCCCGACCGTGGAAATCAGGAAGGACCCGGGCAAGGTGCTGCTGGTGAAGGGCGGCGCCTCGCTGGCCGAAGTCGTCAAGGCGATGAACTCGATCGGCGCCAGTCCGCAAGACCTGCTGGCGATCCTGCAGGCTTTGAAAGCGGCCGGTTCGCTGCGCGCCGAACTCGAAATCATTTAAGGAAGCGGCCATGATTCCGTCCAAAAACGACGTCACCAGGGGCTTTGCGCTCGACACCCAGGGCCTGGGCGACCTGAAGCGTTCGGCCAAGGCCGGCTCGGCGGACGCAACCCGTGGCGCGGCCACGCAATTCGAGGCGCTGTTCATCAACCAGATGATGAAGAGCATGCGCGAAGCGACCCCGCAGGAGGGGCTGCTGGACAACCAGCAGACCAAGATGTTCACGTCGATGCTCGACCAGCAGCTGAGCCAGAACCTGGCCAGGCGCGGCATGGGCCTGGCCGACGTGCTGGTGCGCCAGTTGTCGGCCCAGACCGACGCCAGGGCGCTGGCCATCGGTACGGCGGATGGTGCGGCGGGCGCGAATGGGCCTGCAGGCATGCTCGACATTCCCGCGTTGCCGGGCAAGTTCGGCGCCTTGCAAGGCATGAAGGGTCTCGAGGGCGCGGCGCAGACGACTGGCGTGAGCGCCAGCGGCCGCACCCAGGCGCCGCACGTGCGCGCCTTCCAGGAAAAGCTCGGCGCCCACGCGGCCGAGGCGGAAGCGGTTACCGGCGTGCCGGCCAAGTTCATGCTCGGCCAGGCCGCGCTCGAAACCGGCTGGGGCAAGCGCATGATCCGCAATGCCGACGGCAGCAATGCCAACAACCTGTTCGGCATCAAGGCCGGACCGGGCTGGAAGGGCAAGGTCGCCACCGCCGTCACGATCGAATACGTGAACGGCCAGCCGCACCAGAGGGTCGAGAAGTTCCGTTCCTACGCCACCCCGGCCGACTCGTTCAAGGACTATGCGCGCATGCTGGCCAACAACCCGCGCTACGAAAAGGTGCTGAACCATGCCGGCGACGCCTCGGCGTTTGCGCACGGCCTGCAGCGCGCCGGCTATGCAACCGACCCGCACTACGGCACCAAGCTGTCGAAGATTATCAAGAACTCATTGGCGTAACAAAGTGGCTTGATGAAGTTGCAACAACAGCAGTGCATTCAAGTTCTGACGCAGGCTGCCGTAGAAGAACATAGCGAATAAAAGGAAAACATGTCCGGAAACCTCCTCAGCATCGGCAAAAGCGGCTTGTTCGCGGCACAGGCCGCGCTGACCACGACCGGCCATAACATCACCAACGCCAACGTGGAAGGCTACAGCCGCCAGGGCGTGGTGCAGGCGACGTCGACGACGATGGAGCGCGGCTATGGTTTTGTCGGCACCGGCACCAAAATCGCCGAGATCAAGCGCTACAGCGACGAGTTCCTGAACAGCCAGGTGCGCAGCGCCACCGCGTCGACCTCGTCGCTGGACGCCTATTACGCCCAGGTCAGCCAGATCGACAACCTGCTGGCCGACACCACGTCCGGCCTGTCGCCGGCGCTCCAGGGCTTCTTCTCGGCAGTGCAGGACGTGACCGGCAATGGCGCCTCGACGCCATCGCGCCAGGCCCTGCTGTCGGCCTCCGAGACGCTGGCAGGCAGCTTCCAGCAGATCGACGCGCGCCTGGAAGAGATCGGTGCGGGCATCAACACCCAGATCGAAACCAGCGTTAATCTGATCAATACCTACGCGACCCAGATCGCCGAGATCAACGCCAAGATCGGCTCCTATGGCTCGATCGAAGGCAGGCAGCCGAACGACCTGCTCGACCAGCGCGACCAGATCGTCATGGAGCTGAACAAACACGTCAAGGCGAACGTTACGGCCGGCGGCAACAATGCACTGAACGTGTCGATCGGTAATGGCCAGCCGCTGGTGGTGGGCCGGCAAGCCTTCGCTCTGGCGGCGATGAAGTCGCCGACCGACCTGACGCGCCTGACGGTCGGCTACCAGACCGGCGACAAGGTGACCCAGTTGCCGGAAAGCGCCCTGGTGGGCGGCGAACTGGGCGGCATCCTCGAGTTCCGCGCCGGCTCGCTCGACCGCGTGCAAAACGCGATCGGGCGCCTCGCCATCGGCATGGCCTTCACCGTCAATGCCCAGCACAAGCTCGGCATCGACGGGGCCGGCCAGCAGGGCAAGGATTTCTTCGTGCAGGCCCCGGTCTCGGTCAAGGCCGCCGCCGACAATGCCGTCACCAGCACGGCCGAGGTCGGCGCCGTCATCCTTGATCCGACGCTGCTGACCGACAGCGACTACAAGGTCGAGTCGGACGGCAGCAACTTCTTTGTCACGCGCCTGTCCGACAAGACCCGCACCAAGATCGAACCCTACGACCCGGCCGGCACCACCCGCGCGATCGATGGCGTCGCCTTTACCATTTCGGGCACTGCCGCCTCGGGCGACCACTACCTGGTGCGCCCGACCGCCGACGGCGCCGCCAACTTCCAGCTGGCGATTTCAGATGTGGGCGACATCGCCGCCGGCACCCCGATCGCCACCGCCGCGCCGATCTCGAACAAGGGCACTGGCCAGATCGGCGCCGGCAGCGTCAGCGCGGATTACTTCACGACGGCACAAAACCTGCCGGTCACGCTCGCGTTCGCGGCAGGCAGCGGCGGCCAGCCAAGTGGCCAGCTCACGGGCTTCCCGGCAGGCGCCAAGGTGTCGATGACCTTCAACGGCAGCACCACGACCCACACCGGTTCGGCGCCGTTCATGTCCGGCGCCAGCTACAGCTTTTCCGGCGTCAACGTGACGATGTCGGGTGTCCCGAAAGAAGGCGACACCTTCAGCATCAACGCCAACGTCTCCGGCACGGCCGATACGCGCAACATCCAGGCGCTCGGCGCCCTGCAGACGAAGAACATCCTGAACGGCGCCAGCGCCACCTTCCAGTCGGCCTTTGCCCAGACGGTGAGCGCGGTCGGCAACAAGACGCGCGAAGTGCAGGTCAATGCCAGCGCCGGCGACGCGCTGCTGAAACAGGTGCAGGGCGCGGCCAACGACGTGTCGGGCGTAAACCTGGACGAGGAGGCGACCAACCTGCTGAAGTACCAGCAGGCTTACCAGGCCGCCGGCAAGCTGATGAAAACTGCCAGCGACATGTTCGACGTCCTGCTCTCGCTCGGCGCCTAAGGAGTATTGAAATGCGTAT
>JAQGLR010000498.1 GCA_028292765.1 Massilia sp.
GGCGACATAGCGCCCCGCGATCTTGTCCTGGTCCGCCTCGGACAGTGCCACGGCTTGGCGCAGTGTCGACTGCTTGCTTGGCCACTTGTAGTCCGCGGCGACGGCGCGCACGACGGCGCCGGCGAGCGGTCCGCCGTTGTCGCCGTTGGTCATGACGACTAAGCCGTCGCCGTTGCCGGCACCGGCATACGCCATGCAACAGCGCGTTCTTCAGCAAATTCGGCAGCAACTGGGCGATGCGCTCGGGATCGCAATGCAGGTGCAGCCCTGGCGCACACGAAGCGCAGGCCCGTCACCGCCGCCACCGTTTCCAGTATTTTCGGTACCGCGCTGATCGCCCGGATTTCGTCCACGCGCTTCAAGAGGTCCTGTCTCATGTTGGCACGATTGCATCAGGCGCCCGGAGCGCGGTCACACGGTCCAGGCGCCGTCGGCATACACCCTGTCCTCGCCCAGGTACACCGCGTCCGTCACCGCGAACACGTCGATGTGATAGCGCGCGTCCTTGCGCTTGAAGCCCGGCTTCGGGTAGACGCCGTGCTTGGCGCCGAGCGACAGGTGGATGCCGCACATGCGCTCGTAGGTGCCGATGTCGTCGACGCGCCGCTCGCGCGTAAACGCCCGGTTCATGCCGAAACCGAGTTCGCGCACCCAGACTTCGCCCTCGTCGGCGCGGATGATGTCGAGCACGCGCTGGAATTCCGGCGTCGCGTTTTCGGTCCCGACCACGCGCCCGCGTTCGACGATGATCGTCACGGGTATATCTGGCCGGTTCGACAGGTAGGAGGTATCGCCGAACACGTGCACCCGGGCGCGGCCGTTCACCGCTTCCAGGTCGAGCGCCTCGGTAAACACTTCGCCGATCGGGAACTGGCCGCCGACATTGTTCATCCCGCTGTAGTCGCCGATATTCAGCTTGGCCGGCTCGAGCCGCGAGGCAAAGGCAAGGGTGTCGCCGCCACCGCAGACGCGGGCGTGGGGGGCGGCGTCGATGCGGCTTTTCAGGGCGCGGCCGACGCCGCGGAAGTAATTCGGGTCATAGGCCAGCGCCTCGATGTAGTGCTCGCCCTGCAGCCCCGGCATGCGCGACAGGTGCACATGCTCGATCACCTTCAAGCCCAGCTTGAACAGCTCGACGCGGATGCGGAAGGCTTCGAGGCGGAAGTTGGTCGACTGCACCAGCACGACCAGGTCCTTTACGGCCAGTTCGCGGAAGCGCGCCAGCACGGTAGCCGGCTCCACGCTGTCGAAGTCGAGGAAGGTCGCGCCGGGCAGCTTGCGCCGGTAGGCTTCGACCAGCGCGCGCGCCAGGCCGGTGCGGCTGTCGAATACGACCAGCGCCCGGTGCCGCGGCCCGTGTTCGATGGCGATGTCGAGGACGTCGCGCAGGTGGTTTGCCGCGGCATCGACGGCGTGCGCGGGCAGGTCGGGCGAGGGCGCGTCAGGGGAGAGGGGGGCAGAAGTCATGGCGGGCGGGACGGGCGGGTGGACCGGGCATTATACGGTTCCGATCCAAAGGAGCGTAATTCGATCCCTGCAGTGCCATCTGGCGCTACCGGGTCTACAGCGCGCCGCTTGGGGTGTGGGGGAGTTATGATTTAGACAGCAAGGACCACTCCCGGCAGGGCGGCAGCATGCATATTTCACACACGGCGGAGCGCGATGGCAATTAGATGGGAAACGCCGACCAGCGTCTGGCTGGAGGACGAGACAAACGGGCAGTTTGCGCTGCAGGCCAGCGATGGCCTCGAGCATATCGACTGGCAGGCGCATGCGCGCGGCCGGCTGCCCGATGTCGCCCACCTGCTCGGCGCCTCGCTGCCCACCTCCTGTGGGTGTGCGGCGATCTATCCGGAGGGTTTTGCCTTTTGCCCGACCTGCGGGCGCCCGCTCGAGAAACTTCTCGGCCGCACCCGGCCTCAAGCGGACTGGTGGGGCGCGTATGGCGACCAGCTCCTGCCGCGCCACGTGCCGCACGGCTTGCCCGTCACCTCGCTGGCGCTGGGCGACAGCCTCGAGGAGCGGCCGGCCGCGCCCGCCATCGGCCGGCCCGAGCTCAGCATGCCGGTGCCGCCGAACGCCCACTGCGTGTTCGCGGCCAGCAGCTACGGTTTTCCCGAGCAGCGCCTGCTGGCGCTGGCCCCTAGCCGCGGCGTGCTGCAGTACTGGGACCCGCTGGCCCAGCTCTGGCATGTGATGGCGGCCGAAAGTCCGGGCAGCGAGCTGCGCTTCACGTCCAGCCAGTACGGCTGGCTGCCCGCAGTACATACCGGCGTGAACCCGGCGCGCGGGGAAGTCGGCGTGGTGCCCACCGAAGCCGGCCTGGTGCGCCTCTGGATCAACCCGGTCAACGAGAGCTACCACACCGAGATGCTGGTCTCGGGCCACATCGCATCGAGCCCGGGCCTCATGCGGCGCCGCGTCGGCTGCCTGTGCGTGATCGAGGGCACGCTGCATTTGCTGGACGCCGATGCCGGCTTCTCCAGCGGCGAAAATTTCGAATGCGCGGACGCCCCCACGGGCGGCTGGATGCGCCCGATCGGCTACGACAACCGCCTGTTCTGGCTGCACGAGCAAGGCCAGCTGGCGTGGCGTCCGGGCGAGGCGCCGCGCTGGCGGCGGTGGCCGGCTGGCTGGAGGCCGAAGCTCGACTTCGGCGGCCCGACCCAGAGCCGCGACGGACGCCTGTGGCACATCGGCCATGACGGCCAGGCCTATTCCTTCCTCGAACTGGGCGCCGACAATCCGCAAGTCCAGCCGATCGACGGCGCGCGCCTCGGGTTTGCCAACCTGCTGTTCCGGCGCGGCCATCCGGTGCTGGACGAGCCCTGGTCGGCCGAGCACGTGGAAGACGTGCACGAGGACGACTCGCTGGTGCTGCCGCTGCTGCGCAGTTTTAATAACAACCGCAGCCAGCCGAGCGGCCTGGTGCTACGCTTTCACACCTATACCGGCCGCGCCGAGGAAGCGCTGGCCGGGCGCACGATCCCCCGCACCACCATCGAATGGATCGGCAAGCGCAACGTCATCCTCGACGACGTCGCGCGCCTGGCCCGGCCGCTCGAGTGCGTGCCTTTCGTGTATGACGGCGCGCTGTGGCTGCACCACCCCGACTGGAACGCAATGCGTGGCTGGCGCCTGGAAGAGTTGTCGTGATGGCGGCCGCGGTTCGCGCTTTCACCTCGCGTATGTTTGCCATCCTGTTGCTGCTCTGCGGGGCCGGGTCTGCCGGGATTGCACATGCCGCCACGCCGCACGTCTTCCTCGTGCAGAATTCGGGCTGGATGGAGCCGTTCTACAGCGATCCATCGTCCAGCTTCAAGCCGCTCGTGACCGGGCTGGCGCTGGCCGTCGCGCAGCCCGGCGACTCGCTCGTGCTGGCCGCCTTCAATCAGTCGCAGCCGAATGCGCCGTCGCCGCGGGCGCTGGTCTCGACCAGGGTCGGCAAGGG
>JAQGLR010000045.1 GCA_028292765.1 Massilia sp.
TTATTGCTTACGTTATTGGATAATGAACGAGGTAAACAGCACGTCCGACACGTCCTGGTCGCCGCCGCCCTCGTCGAACGGCTCCTGGACCACGGCCTTGATCTCGGCCGCGAGCTGCTGCTTGCCCGCCACCGTGTTGATTTCCGAGGCCTTCTTGCCCGACAGCAGGAGCAGGACGCGGCTGCGCACCTTGGCCATGTTGTCCTTGATGAGCGCGACCTGTTCCGGGCCGTCGACCTGCAGTGTAAACTGCACTTGCAGATACTGGTCGCCATTCTCGGGCTGCAGGTTCACGGTAAAGCTTTCGATCGGCACATATTCGGCCTTCACGGCTTCCTTGTCTTTCTTTTTCTTCTTCGGTTCATCTTCGGCATGCGCCGCCTCGGCGTCGGCGCCGTGCAGGAAGAACCAGCCGGCGCCGGCGCCACCGCCGAGCACCAGCACGCCCGCGATCGCCATGATCATGAGCTTTTTCTTCGAGCCTGATGCCGCTGCTGCCTCGCCCTTGGGGTCAGCCTTCATTTTCGGATTCGCTTTCAAGTTATCCCTGGTGCCTGATGAGGTTGCGTAATTATGTCATTATCGAGAAAAAGTGCGCAGCGGCAAGCTTCGAAAAGAGAGGGGAAGGTGGGTCAGATCCCGGTATGTGGCCATACGGCAACCAAGATCCGGGGTTCGCCAAAAAAAGCGGCCGCACAGGGCGGCCGCAAACGAAATCGCTGGCCGCGTCAAGCGAAGGTATCGACTGCTCCGGCGCCGCCGAGGATGCGCGTGCGCGGACGCGCTGCCGCCTGCGCCACGCTGCCGTCGTCCCCCTTCCCGGTGCCGCCGTTACCACGGCCCGGACGGCCGGAACCCTGTCCATCCTGCCCCTGGCGGCCCTCGGCGCCGGCGTTCACCGTGGCGTTGCCAAGCGCGATGCCGCTCTCGCTCATCATTTCACGCAGGCGCGGCAGGGCGTTTCCCAGGGCTTGCCTCACTTCCAGCTGCTGCGACGAGAAGCTCACGCTGGCCATGTCGTTCGACACGTTCAGCACCACCTGCACCGGGCCGAGGTCGGGCGGGTTCAGTTCCAGCGTGGCGCTCTGGTCTGCGCCGCCCACCATCCAGATCACTTTCTGGCCAACCTGGTTGTCCCAGGCCGGGGTGCCGACGCGCGCGCTCAGGCGATCGGCCGGGACGCTGCCGGAGGCTTGTGCATGTTGCAAGGCGCTGGCCTGGCTTGCCAGGCTGGTCAGCGCTTGCGCTGCCGGGGCTGGTTCCTTCAATGCGGCAGCCTGCGCTGCGCTGTCGCGCAACCTGGCCGCGAAGTCGCCGGTCTCGACCGGCAGCTTCGCCGATTCGGCAGCCTTGCCCAGGTCGAGCGCGCGCAGGTCGATGCCCGGCTCGGCCTTCTCCTGCGCTCCATCGGGGACGGCAGCCAGGCCGGCGTCGGCGTCCGGCGGCGCGAGCATCACGGCGCCATCGCCCGGCTTGCCCTCCGGGGCGTCGAAGAGCGCGCCCGGCTGTGCAGCCACGGTCTCCGTTGCCAGCGGCACGACGGCGGCCTGCTGCACCTGGTTGAAGCTGGCGACCATGGCCAGCATGTCGACGACGGCATCGGCCACTTTCGCGTCCGCCGAGGTGGCCGCTTCGCCGGTGCTTGCGCCCTCGGCCGCAGCGGTCTTTTCGTCAGCCGCGGGCGCCTTCGGGGTGTCGGCCTTGTCGGCGGCCTGTGCGGTTTCCCTCGCAGCTTCCTGGACCGCCTCGCGTGCGGGCGCCTTCGTCTCGTTGGCAGCCGGTTTGGCGGCGACCTGCGGCCTCGAGCCGGCGACGGCTTGCGGCGGCGCCACGTTCGGCCGCGCCACGTTCGGCCGGGCCACGATCGGCTGCGGCTGGGCCGGCGCCGGGCGCTGCTCCTGCTGGCGCTGCTCGACCTGGCGCTGCTCGACCTGACGCGTGAGGGTAGCGCTGAAATTCATGCCATCGTTCGGGAGGCTGACGTTCGCGCGCAGGTTCTGCGTCGGGCTGTTCGGAGAGGCCTGGATCGGGAGGGGAGTCGTTTGCATGGTCGTGTGGGCCTGGCGGTTAGCGGTTTCAACTGCGCGGTTTCAAGCGCGGCGCACGGTACGCGCCGCGTGGTCGTCCATCATTTTCTGGTCGCGCTTGTTTTCGATCCTGAGCGCCTCGGCCGCCGCCCGTTCGGTCAGGGTGCGGTAGGACAGGCGCTTGCGTTCGCTTTCCTGCCAGGTCTTCCTTTCCAGCTCGCTCTTGTACTTCGCGTGTTTCAGCACTTCCTGCTGGCCATTGATCGCGTTGTCGAGCTTGCCGACGAAGGCCACGAAATTGGCGTAAGCGAAGGGCGTGATGCCTGCCATTTGCGCCTGGTCGAGCCGGTTGGCGTAGTCGTCGCGGTAGCCCAGCAGCATTTTCAGCTTCTGCTCGGCTTCCTCGACGGCCTTCAATGCGCTGCCCAGGCGTTTGGCGGCAGCGTCGGAATCGCGCTGGGCCAACTCGATCAAAGTTTCTAAAGCGGAAATATTTGCCATGGTGAACCAAACTCGGTGCAGCAACTCAGTGAAGCAAGCGGGAGAAGCCAAGTATAGCCGTGGCGCAACTCTGGCGATCAGCTGAACAGAGAGGTCAATTGCCCCAAGCTCTGGCCCATATTCGTGTTCTCGTGAATCTCCTGGCACAGGAATTCCTCGATCTGGCCATTCAGGGCAATGGCCTGGTCGAGTACCGGGTCGCTGCCGGCCGCATACGCCCCGACGCTGATCAGGTCGCGCGAACGCTGGTAGCGCGAATACAACTGTTTCAGCTTGCGTGCGGCCAGCTGGTGCTGGTGCGAGGTGATGCCGTGCATCGCGCGGCTGATCGATTGCTCGATGTCGATGGCGGGGTAGTGGCCTGCTTCGGCCAGGTGGCGGTCGAGCACGATGTGGCCGTCCAGGATACCGCGCGCGGCGTCGGCGATCGGGTCTTGCTGGTCGTCGCCCTCGGACAGCACGGTGTAGAAGGCCGTGATCGAGCCGCCGCCTTCGATCCCGTTGCCGGCGCGCTCGACCAGCACCGGCAGTTTCGCGAACACGGACGGCGGATAGCCTTTGGTGGCCGGCGGTTCGCCAATCGCCAGCGCGATTTCGCGCTGCGCCATCGCGTAGCGGGTCAGCGAATCCATGATGAGCAGGACGTTCTTGCCCTGGTCGCGGAAGTGTTCGGCGATCGCGGTGGCATACGCCGCGCCCTGCAGGCGCATCAGCGGCGGGCTGTCGGCGGGCGCGGCGACGACGGCGGAGCGGGCCATGCCTTCATCGCCGAGGATCTGCTCGATGAATTCCTTGACTTCGCGTCCGCGCTCGCCGATCAGGCCGACGACGATCACGTCGGCCGTCGTATAGCGCGCGATCATGCCCAGCAGGACCGACTTGCCGACGCCGGTACCGGCGAACAGGCCGAGGCGCTGGCCGCGGCCGACGGTGAGCATCGAATTGATCGCGCGCACGCCGACGTCCAGGGTTTCCTTGATCGGTGCGCGGTCGAGCGGGTTGACGGGACGTGCATTGATCGGCGCGACTTCATCGGTGCCGAGCGGGCCTTTGCCGTCGAGCGGGCGGCCGGCGCCGTCGACCACGCGGCCGAGGAGCTTGATGCCGACCGGGAGGTGGCGCGCGCGGTCGCTCGGGCGGCGGCGCGGATGGGTCACCGTGCCGGGCCGCGGCACGGCCATTTCGACCGGGAACACGCGCGAGCCCGGCACCACGCCTTCGACATCGCTTTGCGGCATCAGGAACAGGCGTTCGCCCTCGAAGCCCACGACTTCCGCTTCGATCTTCGCGCCGTTCGGCAGCGGAATGGTGCAGGCGCTGCCCACGGCCAGGCGCAGGCCGACGCATTCCATCACGAGGCCGGCCACGCGCGTGACGCGGCCCGACACCTGCATCGGTTCGACGAAGCCGAGCAGCGAATCGCAGTCGGCGAGATACGACTTCCAGCGCGCGGTGTGGCGGTCGAGGGTGGGGGGCATCGGGGTAATCACTAAGCCAGCCACTCCAGGTTCTTGCCGAGCGCGTGGGAAAGGCGGGCCCAGCGTGCGGCGGCCTGGGCGTCGATCTGGTTGCTGGCGGTATCGACCTTGCAGCCGCCACGGCCGATCTGCGGGTCGGCGACGACGCGCCAGCCACCTTTATCGAGTTCGTCCGACAGGGCGGCGCGCACGATGTCGAGGTCCTCGGGGTTCAGGGTCAGCACGGCCGGGGCCTGCAGCACCGGCAGGTAGTCGATCGCTTCGCGCACGATCGGGATGACGAGTTCGGGGCGGATATCAAGGGCGGTGCGCACCATCGAGCGCGCCAGGTGCAGGGCGAGGTCGAGCACGTCGGAGGCGATCGTTTCGTCGGCCGCCGCAACGGCATCGCTGAAGGTGGCGGCAATCGCGCGCAACGTGGCCATTTCCTCGGCCGTTTCCTGCTGGCCGGCCTCGAAGGCTTCGTTGTGGCCGGTGGTGCGGCCCTCGAGCAGGCCTTCGGCATAGCCCTCCGCATGACCCTCGGCGCGCGCCGCTTCGCGAATCGCTTCGAGTTCGGCGGCGGTCGGCAACTGGATGCCCGGGGCAGCGGATGGGGCGGATGCGTGGTATGCCGCCGCCGATGCCGCGGCCCGTTCCTCGGCCTGGATCCGCGCGGCGAGCGAACTTGGCCGCTCGTCGCCGAAGGAGGTCATTTCCCAGCGCTTGAAGGCGCCTTGCATGTCTTTGCTCATCATCTACCCATCAAACGAACGAATCTTCGCCCTTGCCACCCAATACGATCTGGCCTTCGTCGGACAGGCGCCGAACGATCTGCAGGATCTGCTTTTGCTGCGCTTCGACTTCGGACAGGCGCACCGGGCCTTTCGATTCGAGGTCTTCGCGCATCATTTCGCTGGCGCGCTGGCTCATGTTCTTGAAGATCTTCTCGCGCAGGTCTTGCGAGGCGCCTTTCAGGGCGATGATCAGCATGTCCGACTGCACTTCGCGCAGCAGCAACTGGATGCCGCGGTCGTCGATGTCGATGATGTTGTCGAACACGAACATCTCGTCCATGATCTTCTGCGCCATGTCGTTGTCGTAGTTCTTGATGTTTTCCATGACCGCGCTTTCCTGCTCGCCCGCCATGAAGTTCAGGATCTCGGCCGCCGTGCGCACGCCGCCGAGCGAGGATTTCTTGATATGCTCGTTACCCGACAGGAGTTTCGTCAGCACGTCGTTCAGCTCGCGCAGCGCCGCCGGCTGCACGCCATCCAGGGTGGCGATGCGCAGCACGGCGTCGTTGCGCAGGCGGTCGGTGAAATGGCTCAGGATTTCGCAGGCCTGGTCGCGCTCGAGGTGGACCAGGATGGTGGCGATGATCTGCGGGTGCTCGTTGCGGATCAGTTCCGACACCGACTGCGCATCCATCCACTTCAGGCTTTCGATGCCGGAGGCGTCCTTGCCGCCCAAAATGCGGTTCAGGAGCACGGCGGCCTTGTCGTCGCCCAGCGCCTTGGTCAGGACTTCGCGGATGTACTCGTCCGAGTCCAGCCCGACGTCCGAGTGGGCGTCGGCTTCGTCGCGGAAGGCTTCCAGCACATTGACCACCTGCTCGTGCTGGACCGACTTCATGGCGGCCATCGCCGCGCCGAGTTTCAGCACTTCGCGCGGGCCGAGGAATTTCATCACTTCCGCCGCTTCCGACTCGCCCAGCGCCAGCATCAGGATGGCTGCCTTGGTGATACCGTCTTTGTCCCTGTCGCTCATTCCGAACCCACCCATGCCTTGATTACGTTAGCCACGATGCGCGGATCGTCACGCGCCATTTCCTTTGCCAGCGCCAGGTTGGCGCGGTAGCTGCGCTCGCGCGGCGCTTCCTCGCCTTCCGCCTCGACCGGCATGCCGTCCGCGCCGAGCTTGACGACGGCCGCATCGCCGCCTTCTTCCGTTTTTTCTTCTTCCGGCATCGCGGTCGCTTCGTCGAACTTGTGCATCACCGGGCGCATCAGCGGGCGCAGGATGCGGAACCAGAGGAAGGCGATCAGCAGCGCGATCAACAGGTATTTGCCGATTTCCCAGGCCAGCGGCAGGTTCGCCGGGTCCTGGTACCAGTCGGGGCCGTTCTCGTCCGGGCGGTCGACGCCGTCGAACGGTGCATTCGCAACGTTCAGGGTGTCGCCGCGCGCCTGCGAATAACCCATCGCCTGCTTCACCAGTTCGTTGATCTGCGCGACTTCGGCGGCGGCCAGCGGCTTGACCGTGACCTTGCCGGTGGCCGGATCGACCGAGCGGCGGTAGTTCACCACCACGCCCACCGTCAGGCGCTTGATGCCGCCCATCGGGCGCTGCTCGTAGCGGATGGTCTTGTCCACTTCGTAGTTGGTGGTGGCGTCCTTGCGGCTCGGGCCGGTCGTAGTTTGCGGGACAGCGGCGGGAGCGCCGCCATCCAGGGGCGCGGTGGCCAGGCCCGGCGGCTGGTTCGACAGCGCGCCCGGGATGCCGTTGGCGGCGCCCGTGTTCGGCCCGAGCTGCTCGGACGTCTGCTGGCTGCGGATCGCCTGCGGCTCCGGCGGCGAGTTCGGCTTGTACATTTCGGCGGCGGTATCGACCTGCGCGAAATCGATGTCGGCGGTCGCCTCGGCGCGCACGTTGCCCTTGCCGACGATCGGGCTGATCAGGGACTCGACCTGCTTGATGATGTTCTGCTGGACCTGCTCGACATACTTCAACTGGGTCGCGTCCAACTGCTTGCCGAGGCCGTTCTGCTTCTGCTGCTCGGAGAGCAGGTTGCCGTTCTGGTCGACGACGGTGACGTTGCCGGTCGTGAGTTCGGGGATGCTCGACGCCACCAGGTGGACGATGGCGCTGACCTGGCCCGGATCGAGGGCGCGGCCCGATTGCAGGTTCAACAGCACCGACGCCGTCGGCTTTTGCTGGTCGCGCACGAACACCGACGGTTTCGGCAGCGCCAGGTGCACGCGCGCGCCGGCCACCGAGCCGAGCGACTGGATCGAGCGCGCCAGTTCGCCTTCGAGCGAACGCTGGTAGTTCACCTGTTCCAGGAACTGGGATACGCCCAGCTTCTGGTTTTCCATCAGCTCGAAGCCGACGTTGCCGCCCTTCGGCAAGCCTTGCGCGGCCAGCTTCAGGCGCAGCTCGGGCACCTGCCCGGCCGGCACCAGGATCGCGCTGCCGCCTTCGGAAAATTTGTACGGCACGCCCATCTGGTCGAGCGAGGCGGTGATCGCGCCGCCGTCCTTGTCGCTGTAATTGGCGTACAGCACGCGATAGTCCGGCGCCTGGCTCCACATCCAGAGCGCGACCACGACTGCCAGCACGGCCGCCACGCCACCACCGATGAGCACGTTTCGACCCATGGGGGTCCTCAGGAACGGTTGCGGCTGGGCTGGCGTGCCCTGCAATTCGTCGACGGTCGCGGCCATGTTGTTGTCCAAGGGGAAAAGGAGATCAGGCCGCATTATGAAGCCATACGGCAACATTCAAACTGGGGAATAGGGGCCGGTTTCCCCTCCTGCTCGGGGCAGCCTCTTGTATTGATGCTGGTAACCTGTAAGCCTGACATCGCTCCCTGCGGGCACGCAAGAGATAACAGGAGAACCCATGAACGTAGGCGGAATCGACAGCAGCCGGATCGAATCGATGATGGCCCAGCTCAAGGCTGCGGCCACCAGGCCGGCCGCGCCGACGCTCGTGCCAGGCGCTGCGCCTGGCGTCAACGAAGGCGCATCGAAGGTCAGCTTCTCGGACGCGCTGAAGAGCTCGCTGCAGCAGGTCAGCAATACACAGAAGCACGCCGGAGAACTCGGGCAGCGTTTCGCGATGGGCGACGACAGCGTCAGCCTGTCGGACACGATGATCGCGATGCAGAAGTCGAGTATTTCATTCCAGGCGACGGTGCAGGTGCGCAACAAGCTGGTGTCGGCGTACCACGAGATCATGAACATGCAGGTGTGACCTTACCGGTCAGGTAATGCGAAACGGGCCGCTTCCTGTATGGGATCGCGGCCCGTATTCATTTCGGACGTCTTGACGTGAAAGCTTCAGGAATTTTGCCCGGCCTGCAAGCGGTAGACTTTCATGCGCTTCGCCACAGTCCGGCCCAGTTCGATGCCGGGCTTTTCTATAAAGTGGTAGGCAAGATACGAAAGCCCGCAGACGGCGCCAACGAAAATCGACCATGCAGCGAACGCCGGTATGCCCTTGAGGTAATGAAACGAAAAATAACGAATCGGGTCGTGTACAAGATAGATTCCATAGGAATAGCGGGCAATCACGCTGCCGACGCTCGCGACCAGGTCCGATCGTATTTCCCTGCACCTTGGAATAAGAAGGCCAAGCCCGAGGCAAATAAGCCAGGACAGGAAAGTTGCGTTGACTCCCCGGCCGACCAGCGAAGGATACATGATCGCCATCGTACCGACATAAGCGAGCAGCACACCGGGCGAATATTTACGCGGCGAGCCTCGCTGGCAAAACGCCAGGACGCCTGGCAGGAAGCAGGGAAAAAACCTGATCAGGTTGTAATCCAGCCCGAGTCGCCAGAATGCGATGACGAGGGCGACGCAAATACACCACAGTACAGCGACGCAACTCGACGCATGTTTTCCGCTGTGCCGCGTCCATATATAAAGCAAGGGCAAAAAGAAGTACATCTGGAATTCGAATGGCAGGCTCCACAGCACCGGCGTAATGGAGGGGGTGCCGGTTAAATTCTGTATCAGGAAGATATTGCTGAGGAAGGTAAACAAGCCTGGCCCTGTCCCCGAGTCCATCAGCTGGATCAACGAAAGCAGGACGATGACCACGATACTCAAGGGATAAATTCGGAAGGCCCTGACCACGAGAAATGAAAACGTCGTGTTCACCTGGCGCTCCAGCGACAGCATCAGCACCAGGCAGGTGTGCACGAAGAAAATCAACACCCCCAGCGTACCCAGGGTCTGGGTGTCATAGCCTCCAGGCCTGACCAGCGATTTATCCAGCAAAAGATGGCTGATGACGACAAAGCTGACGGCCAGCGAGCGGATTACGTCGAGATTCGCGGAAGGGTAATTCATCGCGCCCGCCCCATGCAGGCATCTGGAATAACAAATATGGAAGTGGTCATCGCTGCCCAATAGGAATCGAAACATTTCGACCGTCAATTGTAGCGAGCGGGGCAGGAATGGGGCTTGATGTAGATGAGTAGTCGAGGCTGCTTTCTAAGAAAAATTGATTTAGCTATATGTTCTCCGGCGGAAGCCTTCCATAAATAATGTTTTATGGAAATCGCCGCTCGTTCATTTATTACCTTCTGAGCAGTTCCTCAATGAATAACGCTCATGACTTTGCATTGGCACCATTGCCTTAGGAGCGGACGACATTCCCGATCGCTTGCGGCAAACGCGTATCCGGTCCTCTATGACGTCCCTCAAGTGTCGACAGTTCGATGTGCGTAGCTTCTCATCTGCTCAATTTCAATCGCGCTGAATAAGCCGATGAGCCAATAGGCAAGTTCGCACACAAGGCTGTGAAGCCGGCGAATCTCTAAGACACTTTCCAGGAGAATATGGTGACTGATCGAGAAGTGGTACGCAGACGTTTTCTACGAAACTCAGCCCTTGCGATAGCTGCACCTGCTGTCCCGATCGGCGTCTGGGCGCAAACTGTCCTTCAAAGGCGGCTGGAGTGGCAGACCTTCAAGACAACTCCTCAATATGGATCGCTGCTCACGGCAATACGCCGGATGCAGGCGAATACCAACCAGGCCGACCCGAATAGCTGGTCGTATTGGACGAATATACATATCAACCGCTGTCCCCATGGGATCGCCTACTTCCTCTCGTGGCATCGCGGTTACCTGTATTATTTCGAGCGCCAGCTGCGCCTGGTCTCCGGCGACAGCAGGCTTGTCCTTCCATATTGGGACTACTATTCGTACGCAACCCTGCCTGCCGAATTCACGAACGCAAGCAGTACCAATCCCCTGTACGTGGCGCGGCTCAATACGAACGTGCGGCAAGCCCTGACCCTTGCTCCTTTTTCGTCTGCGCTGGTGAACTTTCAGCGCGGCCTGAATAATGCCTTCGAGCCTGTCCTGGAAAGCGCTCCGCATAATCCGGTGCACGACATCATTGGCAATGTCATGGCGACCATGCGGTCGCCGACAGATCCGATTTTCTGGCTCCATCACGCGAATGTCGACAGACTCTGGGCTGCCTGGATAAACGCCGGTGGAGGAAGGCAAATGCCGGCCAGAACCGACCTGTATTGGTCGGGCGTCCATACTTACAATGGCACGCTGTCGATACAAAAAAGAATCACGTACGACACCCGCAGCAGCTTGCAATATTACTATCAAAGCGAGGTGATGCCGACCAGGGTGCCAATCGCTCATTTGTCGCCCGGCAAGGTCTTCCGGGTACAAGCGGACGAAAGCGAGCCGTCGGCGCCGGTACCGCAATCTGGTGCGTTCAGGGTGAGCGGAAGAAAGTCCACGGGAGACGCGACGTTTTCCATTGGCGGTGCGCTTGCCATCGGGTTGGATCAGCGCTCAGTCAGCGTGCAGTTCCCGATATCACCGGAAGACTGGTCCGCCGTGCAGGAGATCGCGCGCGGTAACGCGGGGGCGGTGCGGGGTAGTGCGAAGAAGTACAAATCGGTAGAGATCGTACTCGATAACGTTGAGCTGGCCGATGAGGGTAAAACAGGCGGATACTATTACCAGGTCTACCTGAACTTGCCTTCAGTCGGCGGAGCATGGAACCGGACGAAGTCCTTGCTGATAGGGACCTTGGGCGCCTTCCAGATCAGCGGAGCAATGCAGCAAAACGGCGCAGCTCAACTGCGTTTCGCGATATCGCGGCGCCTCTTGCGCGATCCGGCGTTACGACTCGGTATGGCGTCGATCTCGTTCATGCGGGTCGATGGCGATATCAGTCCGCGTGGCGCGACGGTGGGTATCGGCGAGGCCCGTCTGGAGATTTCCACCGAGGATAAGGATTCCTGATGGCGCCATGAACACCTGAAGAGCGTTGTCATCGTGGAGGTGCCGTTTCGGCGTCACCTTCATCGGCGATCAGCCCAGCCCTGCCAGCTTCGCATTCCGCTCGCGCTCGAGCCTGGTGATATACCGCTGTACCGCCGCCATGTTCCCCCGTGAAATATCCATGAACATGCAGCCGATCCGGCGGCTGGTTTTGTTGTTGAGCATGGTCACGTCGAGTGAGTTGCGTACCTGCAGCGAGGTCGTTACCGTGCCGATGTCGGGCAAGTCGATGCGGCAGCCCGTGAAGATCTGTCCGACCGTCGAGTTCAACATCATCTTGCTGTCGAGCAACGCAACACCGCCGCAGCTGATGTCGGCCAGCGGGAAGGTGGCGTTGCCGCCGCCCAGCTCGAACGGCAGCGGCACCAGCGCCGGCACCGGGTTGGTCACCGGCGTCGGCATGCGGTAGAACTCGCGGCGCTGCAGGCGGATCAGCGAAGCGGGAATGTCGGCCACCAGTGCCGCGCTGCCTTCGTAAGCGATGTCGCGCACGCTGCCGAGGCTGAACAGGATGCGGATCTTGTCGAGGTAAGTTTCGCAGGTCACGCCAGGGGCGCCGACGATGCGTTCGTTCTGCTCGCGGTTGATCGAGCGGTCGAGGATGAACTGGCCGGCGTCCGGATCGACGCCGAGGATCGAGGTCACGCAGACGTCCGCCTCGCCCTTGATATTCATGCGGATCAGCTGTTTCTTTTCCTCGATCTGGCGCAGTAGCGCGACGATTTCCCGGCGCGACCCCACTTCGTAGTCGTGCCAGTTTTTCATTTCTGCGTCATGAATTGCTTGCATCTTGTTCCGCCGATAGTGCAGGTGAGTCGATCAGGAGCGCGCTGTCGGGAGGCGCCGGAAGAGGCTGGCCGGATTGTTGCGCGGACTCAATATGATATAGCCATGCTAACAGTTCCGCAATTGCGCGGTACAAAGCAGGTGGAATCTGGCCGTCGAGGTCGATGTCCATCAGCAGCGACACCAGTTCCTTCGATTCGTGGACGAACACGCCGGCGTCCCGCGCGCGCTCGATGATCTGTTCGGCCACCAGCCCCTTGCCCTTGGCGACGACGGTCGGCGCCTTCGATCCGGCGGCGTAGGCGAGGGCGACGGCGTGCTGCCGGCGCTTTGGTCCCGGCGGGGCTGGCAAGTTCACGCGTCTTCCCGGCCGTGGATGCGCAGCGCTGCCAGTTCGCCGCCGGCAGCGGCCAGCGCGTCCTGCAGGCGCGGCGCGCCCTCGCGCAGCAAGCCGGCAGCGTCGCCGGCAGCGTGCAGGTCGACGTGCAGCAGGGTGCCGCGCAGGCTGACACGCGCTTCCACCTCGCCCAGGAAAGCAAAGCGCAGCCGCAGGCGGCTCTCCCAGCCAGGCGCGTCAGGCTGGGCCAGGCGCGCGTCCTCGCCGGGGTCGTCAACTTTTTCGCGCGTGATCTCCCAGTGAAACGGCTGGCCCGGGCCAAGTTGGCCCTGCCAGGCCAGGTGACCGCTCTCGTGGGTGGCCAGTTGCTGGTTGATGAGCTGGGCGGTGGCAGGCTCCGTGGGCGGCGTGCCGGGGCTCTTCTTCGCCTGCGGCTCGGCCATCAGTTCGGCCAGCGGCCGCTTGCCTGCCGCCCACTGGGCGACATGCGACTCGTAGAACAGGCCGCTTTTGGCGATGGCATGCTGCAGTTGCGCGGCCAGTTGCGCCGGGTCGGGTGCGCCCTGCGGCGCCAACGGGGCAGTGCCGGCGATGGGGATGGCCGGGCCCTGTGCGGCGCCCTGCAGCACCTGCGACAACAGGCGCGCGGCCGGGCTCAGGTCGGCGCCCGGGTCGGCTCCCTCATGCCCGGCGTTGGCGCCCATCAGCGGAGAGGCGGCCGCGGCGACCTTCGCCGCCAGGGACGCGGCATGCGTGCCGGGCGGCATGGGGGTGCCGTGCAGGGTGGCCTCGCCCAGGCCAAAGGTCGGCCGGGGCGAGGCGGCCAGTACGGTCATGGTGAGCTGCGTACCCGGCTGCGTGCCGGGGGGCAGCATCATCGCTGCCCGCGTCCCGGCCACGTGCACCATGAAGCCGCCATCTCCGAGGCGTGACAGCACCGATACCGGAACCTTGCTGCCTAGCATGGTGGCAAGTGTGCGCTGGAAAGCTTCGAGCCGCGGGTCGCCGCTGCGTTCGCCCGGCGCCGCCGGCCGGACCGGCAGCGGGGCGCCGATGGCGGAGTTGGGAGTGGCACCCTGGCCCGGAATGCGCTCAACCATGAGACGGGGAGACTATCAAATGCCGCAGTGAATCTGTCGCGTACCGCGGATCAGACGCTGCCGTAGGCGTTGGCGAGGCGGCGCTGGGTGCCGTTGTTGTTGATCATCGCCGACAGCTGGGCCATCCATGGCATGGTCAGGTCGCGGATCCTGCGGTCGTCGGCAAGGATGCGGCGGATGCAATCGATCTTGGCCTGGCGCTCGGTCGGGTTGAGTTCGACCGCCGCTTCGGAACGCTTGAGGACGTCGACATGCGCGGTACAACGCTGCTCGAGCAGCGCCAGGGCGTCCCAGTCGCCCGCTTCGGCGGCGGCGCGCATCTGCCCGGTCAGCTCGGCCACGACGGCGTATTCGGACAGCACTTCCTGGTGGGTCATCATCAGGCGCTCGCCAGGACAGGGTAGTGCGAGGTCGCACTCTGTTGCGCGTTCGCCGGCGCGGGCTTTTCGCCGATCTGGGTCCAGGCGTCGCGCAAATCGGCCAGCAGGCTTTGCACTTCCTCGAGCATGGCGGTCTTGTTCTGCACGCTGGCCGTCAGCAGGCGCTGGGCCATGTAGACGTACAGGGCGTCGAGGTTGGCGGCGATCTCGCCGCCGCCTTTCTTGTCGAGGCTGGCGCGCAGGCCGTTGTTGATGATGTCGAGCGCCTTGCCGATGGCCTCGCCTTTTTCGGCGATACGTCCGTCCGCCATGTGATTGGCCGCGCTCTTGATGGCGGCCAAAGCACCGTCGTATAACAGGACGATCAGTTTATGGGGCGAGGCGGAAATCACCGAGGTTTCCAGTCCCACTTTGGCGTAAGCGTTGACGCCGCGCTGCATCGATCCAAACATCGTGTACCTCCAATACTTCATGGCAGGGGGAAGCGCGCTCGCGGCGCCCTTCCCCTGGTAAATTTTTGTGCTGCAGCTGGCCGGTACGGCATCGAAGCCGGCCCGTCATTCTTCAGCGAGGGTAGTTTACTGGTTTAACGGCAGCTTCTAACCGGACTTGAGAGCCGGGAAGACCCGGCTTTTTGCGGCTTTGTCATCCAGATAACGGTTCAGGGCGGAGCGGAAGACGGCGGTGTGCGGGGAAGTGTGGCTTGCGCGGCAACAAAAAAGTTGCGGGCGCGGTGTGCGGATGCTCAGTCGTTGCGCGGCTGCTTGCGGCGTTCGTGATGGCGCCGCTGCTCGGGCGACTGCAGCGCGCGGGTGAGGATCGAGCGTGACACGTTGCAGGTGTCGAGATATTGCAGGGCGAAATCGACCCCCCGGATATCCACCAGGTAAAGAGCATATTCGGCGGCTACTGCCGTCTGCTCGTCGGTTCTTCGTTGGGTCATCATGCATTCACCGTTAGCAAGGAGCGGCGAGGACGGCGTGATGCCGTGCCACGCCTGCGCGCATTGTGCGCGCATTCCGCACGCAGTTGGCGCGCGGTACACGTTAGCACAATGATATCCAGCTCGACGCTGCACACCGGAGCCAATTGTGAGAAATTGTTTCCGTTGCGAAGATGCATCATGTGAAGGCCCGGCTTCAGATGGTCATGTTGCTGAGTGCTGTCAATTGCTGGGCCAGGTAGGAACTGGTCGAATTCATGCGGCTGATCGTGGCGTCTAGCGAGCTGTACTGCGCGCGCAAGCGCTTTTCGGTTGCGGCAAGGCGGTCCTCCATGTGCACCCGATTGTCGGCCAGCCTCTTGATCGAGGCGTTGATCCCCTCGGTACGCGACGCCAGCGGACCCTTCGCCGTGTCGAGCAGGGTGCTGGCAAGCTGCTCGAACTGGGACGCATAGCCCTTCGCGTAACTGACGGTGCCGCGATTGCCGGCCGCGCCATCGACCAGCAGCGCCAGGCCTTCGGCGGGGCTGCCGGCGGCGGCCGTCAGGGTGCGCCCGGAGCCGGTGGCGGGAACGCCGCCGATCTCGCCGGCGACGTTCAGCCCTGCAATGGGGGTGGGCGACGTGAACAGAACGGCGCCGGTGCCGCCGATGTCGACGCCCGAGGAGGCGCCGTAGCGGTTGGAGGCAATGCTGAGATTGCCGCCGCTCTCGGTGATGCTCACTTTGGACCCGGCCGCCGAAAACGGCGCCGCGCCGTTGATCTTCGATTCCAGTTCAGCAGCAAACTCGGCGGCAGTGGCATAGACGCGCGGCTCCAGGGTGATGGTGGCAGTCACCCCATTGAGCGTCACGTCGAATTTGTTGTTGGTGGCGTCGATTTCCGGCGCGGGGGCGATGCCGGCGCTGAAGCTGCCCTGCGTTGCCGGCTGGGTGATTTTCACGGCATACTGGCCCGGCTGCGTGTTGGCGGTGGCGCCCGTGAATGCCAGCAGGCTGTCGCTGGGCTTGCCTGTGGCGGCAAACAGGCCGGCAATGTCGTTGAAATTACTGGCGATCGCCTTCTGCAGCCTGGCGTCGTCGACCGCCATCACGCCCGCCTTCACCGTCACCCCGATGTCGGACAGCATGGTAAAACCGGTGCCGCCATTCGCGACCGGGCTGCCCAGCAAGGAACGAAGCTGGGTTTGCATGCTGCGCACCGTCGAGTCGCCATTCAGGGCGCCGCCCTTCTTGGTGATCGGATTGTAGGCCGACAGGTCGTTCAGGGTCTTGTTGATCGCGTTGTAGGCGCTGACGAATTTGCCGACCGACTCGGCCACCGTCTTGGTGTCGCGCGCCACCGCCACCGTGGTCGGGCTGCCGACGTTGGTCTTGGCGAGGTTCAGCGTGACGCCGTCGATGACATCGGCGGCGTTGTTGGTGGCGCTGCTGATCGCGAGGCCGTCGAGCTTGAACTCGGCGTTTTGTGCCTTGACCGTTTCCGTCATCGCCTGGGCCCCTGCCGGGTCGTGGTTCAGCAGGCTGCCCAGCGTCCCCGTGTCGCCGGCGACGCTGATTTTCATGCTGCTGGCCTTGCCGGTTGCCGTTTCGGTCAGGACCAGGCGGTAGGGCGTGGCGCTGCCGTCGTTGACGATCGCGGCGGTGACGCCGACGCCGGCCTTGTTGATCGCATCGCGGATACCGGCGAGCGAACTGTTGCTGGGGTCGATCGTCACGGTCCTGGCGGCCGCGCCACTGGAGGAGAAGCTGGCGTTGGTGTATTTGCCGGTGGCGCTGTCGAAGCTGCCGCCGCTGATCGTTCCCAGGTCGAAACTGATGGTGCCGCCCCCGATCTGGGTGGCGGCGCTGGCCTGGCCGCTTGACGCCAGCTTCTGGGCCTGCGCCAGCTGGCTCACTTCGAGCGCATAGCTGCCGACGGCCGCCGACGTGCCGGCGGTGGCGGTCGCGACCGCGGCATCGCCAACAGTGGTGCTCAGCGCCTGGAATTTACTGATGTCGGCCAGGCCCTGGGCCGCTGTCTTGAAGGTATCGAATGCACTCTTGAGCGTGCCCATGGCTGACAGCTTGGCCTGGAACCCGGCGACTTTCTGGTCGAGCAGCGTCAGCGGCCTTTGCTCGAACGACATCAACTGAGTGATGATGTTTTCGATCGGCAAGCCAGAACCGATGCCGGCTGAAGATAGACCCATGTTGCCTCCGGGGAAAAGTGGAATATACAGTAATAACGACGCGGCAAAGCTGGACTTTAGAGGGGGAAATACCCGTCTGTTCCAGCCCCGATTCAGGCCGTTGCCTTGGCCATGATGCTGTGCAGCTTGTCCAATGCCTTGGCAATCTCGATCGCTTCGCGCGACGGCATCTGGCGGATCACTTCCTGGGTGTCCCGGTCGACCACCTTCACGACCGAGCGGTCGCTGTCGCGGTCGATGGAAAATTCCAGCCCCGGCGAGCGGTCCTGCAGCGCGGTATTGATGCTCTTGAGCGCATCCGCGAGTTCTTCCTTGCCTGTAGCGCGGTCGGCGGCCTTAACCGCATCGATCCGGATCGGGGTCGCGGTGGCCTGGGCATGCATTGCGCTACGCTCGGCGGCCGGTGGCGGCGGGTAGGCGGCATTCATGTTGCTGATCGAACGGATGTCCACGATAGCTCCTTAACATTGCAAAAAACCCGGCCGACAAATCGGACCGGGTTATTCCCACGCTAGCTCCCCGGTCAATTAACCACGCAGCAGGGCCAGCACGCCGTTCGGCAGCGAGTTAGCCTGGGCCAGCATGGCCGTACCGGCCTGCTGCAGGATCTGGCCGCGGGTCATGCTGGCGGTTTCTGCGGCGAAGTCGGTGTCCATGATACGGCTCCTTGCAGAGGACTGGTTCTCGACCGACGACTGCAGGTTGCTGATCGAGTACGACAGGCGGTTCTGGGTGGCGCCGAGGTCGGCACGCAGGCCGGTCACGCTGCCGAGCGCTGTGTCGAGCGCGCTCAGGGCGGCTATCGAGGCCGTCGCGCTGGTCAGGTCGCCAGTGGAAATCACGGAAGCGATCGCTGCCAAGTCGGCTGGCAGGATGGAGATCGTTTCGCTGGCGTTGGCGCCGACCTGGATGGAGACCGTGCCCGCGTCTGTTCCCAGGATTGCCTTTTCGTTGAACTTGGTCTGGCTCGACAGGCGCGTCACTTCTTCCGCCAACTGCTTGAATTCCTTGTTCAAGTTGGCCGAGTCTGCCGTGGCATTCGTGCCGTTGGCGCCCTGCACGGCCAGTTCACGCATGCGCTGCATGGCTTCGGTTGCGGTGGCCAGGGCGCCATCGGCGGTCTGTGCCATCGAGATGCCGTCGTTGGCGTTGCGGATTGCCTGCGACATGCCGCGCACCTGGGTGTCCATCTTGGTTGCGATCGACAGGCCGGCCGCGTCATCCTTGGCGCTGTTGACGCGCAGGCCCGACGACAGGCGCTGCATCGAGTTGGTCAGCGAGGTCTGCGAGGCGCTGAGGTTACGCTGCGAGTTGAGGGAGGCGGTATTGGTGTTGATGTATGCGGCCATGATGTTTCTCCTGACTAGTAATTTCGGTTGGGCTAGGTGCCGCGTGTGACCTGGGTCTCTTTCCGTTCCGAGACCATCACACCGCAGTTGAATCAGGTAACGGTAGGGTTTTCAAAAAGTTGATGGTGGGAACCACAAATTTTTCATTTCTTTTGCATCGGGTGCGAAGCAGCGGCCTGCTATACGACCTGCTTTTTTGAATCTTTAGGCCAAAAAAAATTATTTTTCGGGGGCTGAAGATCTGCTTCGCAGGCGCAGCTTCCGCTGAAAAGGCTGCTCGTCTTTGAATAATAGCCGTTTCGTCAAGCAAAAAATCCTTCTGGCCGCCAGCAGGAGGTCTCCGGCCCGGCCGTATAATCGGGTTTTGCAGCAAGACTATCGTCCCACCGGCACAAGGAACACAGAAATGACGACACTGGCGTTGGTAATGATCGTACGTAATGAAGAGCGTTGCATTGCACGCTGCCTCAACTCCGTGAAGGGGGTCGTCGACGAAATGATCGTGCTCGACACTGGATCCACGGACGAAACCGTCAAGATCGCGGAAGGCCTTGGTGCCCGAGTCCACCACTACGTGTGGAGCGACGATTTTGCCGCGGCCCGTAATGCGGCGCTCGACCATTCGACAGCGCAGTGGAACCTGATCCTCGATGCCGACGAATGGATCGCCGAGGTTCCTGACAAGGCGCAGCTGTCGTCCGCGCTTGCAGGCATGAAGCCGTTCGTGGGCCAGGTGCCGATCGTCAGCCAGTTCGACCTGGCCGGACAGGTCGAAGAATCGGTTTCCTGGATTATGAGGATTTTGCCACGCTGCGTACGTTACGAGGGCCGTATCCATGAGCAGCCGGTCTCCGACCTGCCTGCCCTGCGCATTGAGTTGCCGGTCCAGCACGACGGCTACCGGCCGGCAGCGCTGGAACGAAAGCGGGGGCGCAACATCGATTTGCTGTTGCGCGCCCTGGAAGAGTCGCCCCAGAATCCTTACCTCCTCTTCCAGCTCGGCGTGAGCCATGCGGTCTATGGCGACCTGGTCATGGCCGTGCTGCGCTACACGCAGGCGCTACTGTTCACAAAGCCGGAGCACGCTTTTCGCCACGACCTGGTCGTGCGGACCATCTTCGTCCTGAAAGGGACCGGTCAACACGAAGAGGCGATCCAGTTTGCGGAGTCAGAAATGAGAAATTGGGAACATTCTCCCGATTTCTTTTTCGCGCTGGGCGACGTACTGCTCGACTGGAGAAACAAGAACAAAGGCGAGAAGTTCGATACCCTGGTGCCGATGATCGAGGCCGCCTGGCTGCGCTGTATCGAGATCGGCGACCAGCCGTCGCTGTCGGGCACTGTGCGGGGGCGCGGCAGTTTCCTCGCAGCGCATAACCTGGCGGTGGTGTACGAGTCCCTGGGCGACAAGGAAAAGGCCGCGCAGTATTGGGCACTGGCGGCCAGGCGCTAAGTCCAGCCGGTCGCGCGGCCCGCCTGCCCCGGCCGCCGCGACCGCGTGCGTCGTCTTATTCCGGCGCCGCGTCGGCCCCCGAGCTGAAGGCCTCGGCAGCGGGGACCGGATCCTCTGGCAAACGCAGGTCGGCCTGCATGGTGCGTGCGGTGTTGCGCTCGCGCGGCGAGGTGGCGATCTTGCGCAGGATGACGTGCATGAATGCGGCCTGCTCGACGCCGCACTCCTTGAGACTGCTGTCGAGCCAATTGGAACGCGCGATCTCGAAACGGTGTTCGAACCAGCCGAGATGCCAGAACCAGTCGGTGAAGTAAATCCACGAGTTTTCGTTCATTGCCCGTACATGGGTAGGGTCTTGCCATGCCGACGACGCGCGTTCGTAGGGCACCTCGATTTCGAAGACGCCGCCCTCCTTGAGCAGGCGCAGGCAATTGCCCATCAGGCCAGCGAGATCGGGCACCTGCGTGAGCACATTCTTGGCCTGGATGAGGTCGACGCTGTCCTCGACGAGCAGCACGGGGCCGGCCGCGGGCGCGGCCACGGTGAAGGGCAGCGCGAGCGGCGCGGACAGGTCGAGCACCAGGTCTGGTTCGGCACGCGCAAGCGCATCGATGTTGAGCGAGCCTTGTTTGTAGTCCTTGCCCGCGCCCAGGTTGATGCCCCGGGGCTGCCATGGCTGGGGCGCGCGCTCCCCATCGTGGCATTCGCGCACACCTGCGGCAAAGGCCAGCAGTTTCGCGTAAGCATCGATTGGGTCGGCCTGCTCGAAGCGGCGCAGCTTGTTCCGCGCCGCCTCATAGAAGGCCGGCGAGGCGAACTCGCTCGTGAAAAACCGTTCCATATCGTCGTTCCCGACCCAGAACACGCTATCCTCGAATGCCTGCTGCGGCCGGTATTGCGGGCCGCGCTCGGAAATAACGGGGGTTCCCAGCGACAAGCAATGGGCCACGCGTGGTTGCTCCAGGCAGCTCGTATCGAAGAATGGCGTGTTCAGGACGGCCTTAGCCTGCATGATGTAGGCGTCGCGCTCAGCACCGTACAGGAAGCCGTCGAACATGGAGACCGTCAGGCCATAGCATTCGACCTTGTCGATCCAGGCGCGGCGGCGCTCGTTCATGCTGCCCATGAACAGCAGGTCGATCGGCCGCTCCTCGAGCGGAATCGCCTGTGCCGGCGCCAGGTAGGGGGCATGCATCAGGGGCACGACCGGAACCTCCCTGCCATCGGCGGCGTAACCGGCCACGTTCTGCGGATCGTAGTCGGCCACCGCGGAGGTTTCGAGCAGGTGCACGTAATCCTGCGACACGTTCGAGTTGGCGGTACCGACTTGCTCGAGATTGACGAAGATGCACGCATAGCGTTCGCGTTGCGCCGGATCAAACCCGAGGTGGGCGCCAAAGACGAAGTTGACGGCATCGTGCCGGAGCCGGTTCTTCGCCATGCTCACGCGAACGCCGAGGCGGCGGAACTGGTAGCGGAAGTAGCGCGCCTGGTCGACCAGGCCAAGCGAGTGCAAGTAGCCCGCGGGTTGCTGGACGCACAGGTGAATCTCGGGAATGGTCTTCATCGATTGGTCTCGTCTTTCGTAAATAGGGATGGAGTGCCGGCGCTGCTCACTCAGCTACGACGACCCGGTTCTTGCCGCTCTGCTTGGCCTGGTACATGGCCCGGTCGACGCGCGCCAGCAGCGCCGCCTGTTCCTCGTTGGGCAGCCGCAGCGCGACCCCCGCCGAGAAGGTAATGAGCAGCTTCTCGTTATCGTGCAGGAAGAAGTGTTTCGTCAGCTCGCGCTGCAGGCGCACCATCGTCTGCACCGCCGCCTCGATCGGCGTTTCGGGCAGCATGATCATGAATTCCTCGCCGCCGAAGCGGGCGATCACGTCCATCGAGCGCAGCG
>JAQGLR010000050.1 GCA_028292765.1 Massilia sp.
CGACGATGTGGCCGAGGATCAGGACGCCGGCCAGCAAGCACAGGCCGCCGATCGTGGTGACCGTAAAGGCCATGCGCGCTCCGCGCCGGGCGTCGTTGCGGTGCTGCCAGTAACCGATCAGCAGGAACGAGGTGACGCTGGTCAGTTCCCAGAACACGACCAGCTGGATCAGGTTGCCGGACAGGACCACGCCCAGCATCGAGCCCATGAAGGCCAGCATGTAGGCGAAGAAACGCGCCACCGGGTCGCGCCGCGACATGTAGTAGCGCGCATACAGCAGCACCAGCAGGCCAATGCCGAGCACCAGCACGGTAAACACCCAGGCCAGGCCATCCATGCGCAGCACGAGGTCGAGGCCGAAATCGGGCAGCCATTCGTAGCGCTGGTACAGGACCTCGCCTTCGCCGATCCGGCCGAAGGCGTGGATGGAAAGCATCAGCGCCGCCAGCGTGACGGCGCCGGCCACCGCCGCCGGGCGGTTCCGGGCGCCGTTCGGCAGGCTGGCAGCGACGAACGCGCCGATGAAGGGGAGCAGGACGAGCAGGGACAGCATCGGCGTCACCCGGCGCGGCGGTCGCCATGGGCGCCGCGGCCAGTGGCCAGCAATAATCTTTGTGGTTCTACCGTATTAATACGTTGGTTCACGTGCGCCTCCATCGCGTACAGACTCGAACCAGCGCTAATCTACCTTGTTTGCGGCGCCAACGGCACGCATTAGCCGAGCCGGCCGGTTCGGCCGGAGAGAACCGGTCAGCCCAGGGCCGCCTCGATCGCCGCCACCAGCACCGGGTCGTCCGGCTTGACGTCGGGAGCGAAACGGGCGATCACTTGTCCGTCGCGCCCGACCAGGAATTTCTCGAAATTCCACATCACGTCCGACGGGTTCTTCGGGCTCAGGCCATGCTGGGCCAGTTTGCCGGCGAAGGTGCTGCCGTCCAGCTGGCGCGCTTGCGGCTGGGCGGCGACGAGTTCGCGGTAGAGCGGGTGGCGCGCCTCGCGGTTGACCTCGAGCTTCTGGAACATGGGAAAGCGCACGCCGTAGTTGCGCTGGCAAAAGTCCGCGATCTCGGCCTCGTCGCCCGGTTCCTGGGCGCCGAAGTCGTTGCAGGGGAAGCCCAGCACCATCAGGCCGCGCTCTTCATATTTCTCAAACAATTTTTCAAGGCCGGCGTACTGGGGCGTGAGGCCGCATTGCGATGCGACGTTGACGATCAGCATGACCTTGCCGCGGTAATCGCCGAGCGTGGCCTCCTGGCCCTGCAGGCGGCGCAGCGGAATGTCGAACAAGTTGGCGCTCATGGGTTTTGTCCTCGGTATGCGGAATGCATATCCTAACCCGTGCCGCCGAAGCGTGCCGACAAGCGCGGTAACAGAGCGATCCGGCTGGCGTCACGTCCCTTCGGTCAGGAGCTGGTGGCCACCTCAACGCCCGGCCGCGGCGTTATCGAGCTCGGTCAGCTGCTTGAGCCGGCGTGCGGTCAGCTGGGCGCGCCAGCCGGAGCCCGGCACTTGCGGGTGGCGGATCGAGCCGAACAGTTCCATCGCATCGCGGTAGGCCAGCCAGGCGCGCTGGGTCTTCTCGACGCCGGTCTTGCGGATCGTGCCGAGGTAGGACATGCTGGCGGGGCGGGTCAGCATGAAGCGGCGGTAGGTCTCGTTCATCTTTTCTTCGAGGGCGGCGAACTCGCCTTCCGAGAAGCGCGGCGCCTTGCCCGCTTCGGCATCGAGGACGTCGGCGCTGAAGGTGTCGAGCTCGAATGCCTGGGTATCGAGCTGCAGCGAGCGGGCGGCGCCGCTGCCGGCGTCGGTTTCGTAATCGACGCGGTGCTGGGCGAAGTACTGGACGGCCTTCATCGCCATGTCCAGTCCCAGCTGTTCCTTCTCGCTCCAGCCACGCGCGATGGCCGCAAGCTGGGCGGCGCGCGACTTGTCGCGCTGGCGCTCGCGCACGGCCGCGCAGTGCCCGCGCATGTCGGCACTGGCGACGTCGTCGCAGACGTCGAGCGCGGCGCGGTCGTCGCCGCTGGCGCGCCGCCTCACGTGCCGCACCCGCGCCTTCATTTCGTTCACCGGGCTCTGGATGCGGCAGGCGTACTTCAGGGCCAGGTCGAAGTTCGGCGTCATGCCGGCACCATTCGCGTACAGCATCATCAACACGCCGTGGGCGTCCGTGCGCACCGCGCAGGCGCGCACCTTTTCCCAGTCGGCCTTGCCGGCATCCGGCGAATTCAGCGCGTCGTAATACAGGGCCCCGGCGTCGCGCCGTTCAACGCTCCCGGCCCGTGCGGCCGGTTGGTGCTCGCGCGGCGGCTTGTGTCCCGCTACCCGCAGGCATTGCCGGTACCAGTCGGTACCGCGCAGTACTTCCGGTGGCGCGCCGTACACGTTCGGGTAGGGCGCTGCCTGGACGGCGCCGGCCAGCAGGCCCGCCACGAGAAATGGCCAGTACGCACGGGACATCGCATTCTCCTCAAAAAGTTTCCTGTTGGAAGCTTTAACGCTACCGCGAGCCGGACTCGTCGGTGGTGAGGTGGCGCAACCGAAGCGTCGAGCAGTCGCTTGCACGCCGGTCGGAAGGCTCGCCTGCCGAATGTTTTCTCAAGGTCTTTTACATTCCGTAACGGGTTTTTTGACATCTTTAAGCGGAAATAAAGTGATTGCATGCAATAGATTTAACAGCTCATGGTGCCCTGCTAATTACTTGATTTTTCGACTGTGATCCTCACGCAACGGGCATAAATTTTTTCCGCTTGGAAATTGGAAAATCCAATCCGGATGCGTAAAATTGCCCCTCATCAGCTTCCTGACGCCAACTGTTTTTAGGTTGGCGTTTGCTTTTTATACCCCTGTTAGCAGTCAGTTATGAACGGCAGAGCATAAGCACTCTGCCGGACCGAACCCTCCGAGAGCCGAACGCTACGGACCTGACGCACAGACACTCACTCAATCGATTCGAGAAAAATGCACACCTCTGTTACCGCTGTTTCCGCCCCGATCTCGTCGTCTCGTCGCTCGCTGCTCGTTCAAGTGCAGGGCTATGCCCTGCCGCTGCTGTTCGCCCTGTTTGGCCTGGTGATGGGCTCGTGGGCCGGCCGCATTCCCGCCCTTGCCGAGCGCGTGCATGTGTCGCACTCGGCCCTGTCGATGGTGCTGCTGTGCGGCGGCGTCGGCGCCTTGCTGTCGTTCCCGATTTCGTCCTTCCTGATGGGTAAGTTTGGTGCGCGCAAGTCGCTGCTGATCTCGGGCCTGGCCCTGCTGGGCGTGCTGGTGTCGATCGGCATGGCGCCGAGCGTGTCGCGCCTGATGATGGCGGTGCTGATGCTCGGCATCACCGCCAGCGTCTACGATGTGGCGATGAATTCGGCCGCGTCGAAGCGCGAAAAGCAGACCGGCAAGTCGGAAATGTCGATGCTGCACGGCCTGGCCTGCGCCGGCGGCCTGGTCGGCGCCACCCTGGGCAGCCTGATGGCCAGCCTGAAGATTGCGCCAGCCACCCACTTCATCATGCTGGCCGGTCCGCTGGCCCTGATCCTGTGGGGCGCCTGCCAGATGCTCGAGGCCGACGACGCCGCCGAGAAAGTCGAAAAGCAGAAATTCGCACTGCCGCGCGGTCCGGTGGCACTGCTGGGCCTGCTGGGCTTCCTCGGTTCGATGTCGGAAGGCAGCATCGCCGACTGGAGCGGCGTGTTCCTGAAAGAGCACTTCGACGTGAGCGCCGGCGTGGCGCCGCTGGGCCTGACCTGCTTCTCGGCGATGATGCTGGTCTCGCGCCTGGTCGGCGACAAGCTGAAGGTCCGCTTCGGCGCCCAGCGCCTGGTGACCAGCGGCGCGATGTTGTCCGCCGCCGGCCTGTTCTTCGCGGTGCTGTCGCCGAGCGCGTACTTTGCACTGGGCGGCTTCGCGGTCGCCGGCCTTGGCCTGTCGCTGCTGTTCCCGTTCGTATTCAGCGCGGCCGGCGCCCTCGGTCCGGTGGCACTGGCCGGTGTCGCCAGCATGGCCTACAGCGGCACCCTGATGGGCCCGCCGGTGATCGGCGCCATCGCCCACCAGGTCGGCATGCAGATGGCCATTGGTTATGTCGGCGGCCTGTCGCTGGTCATCGCCCTGGTTGCCAGCCGTACCCGCCTGCTCAAATAAGCTTTTAGATGTTGACGTTACGCCGGTACATGGCTACCGGCCGTATCAAAGTAGTGCCGGCCTAATGGCCGGCACTACGTCTTTCAGCCACTGCCGTGGCGACACTCCCACCAGTCCCGTAAACGCCCGCGTGAACGCGGGCGCGCTCGTATAGCCGGCCTGGGCACTGACCACCTTCACCGGCATGCCCTTGCGCAGCAGGTCCTGCGCCAGGCCGATGCGCCACCGTGTCAGGTACTCGCCTGGCGGCATCCCCACCACATTCCTGAAATGCTCGGTAAAGCGGGCGCGCGACATGCAGGCCTCGCGTGCCAGCGTTTCGAGCTGCCACGGTTCGTGCGGGCGTTCGTGGATCGCGCCCAGCGCAGGCGCCAGCTGGCGGTCCGCCAGCCCGGCCAGCAATCCGACCGACAGCGTGCCATGTTCGAATTCGTGGCGCAGCACCTGGATCATCAGCACGTCGCACAGGCGGTCGAGGATCACCTCGCGCCCCTGGTGGGCGCACGCGGCTTCGGCGAACAGCAGCTCGAGGGTGTGGGTCAGCGCGGGCACGCTTGAGAAGGGCAGGTACAGGCATTCCGGCAGCGCGCGCGCCAGCGGATTGGCGCCGCCGTCCTCGAAACGGATATGGGCGCACAGCAGGTTGGCTGTGGCGCCCTCGGGAATCGCCAGCACATGGGCGCTGCCGCGCGGATAGAACACCATCGCCGGCGCATCCACCCGCAAGGGGAGTACGTTCTCCTGGCGGAAGATGACGGGGCCGCTGCGCACCAGGTGCAGCTGGCCCGCCGCAGTGCCCTCGGCAAACGCGTTGGCATCGCAGAAGACCCCATTGAAAAAAACCCGGGCGCGAAACGAGTAGCGGCCGACCAGCGACGAGATCTTGTCCATAGGCTCCATTCTTGGATGTGGAGCTATTCTGGACGATCTGCAATCTTTTGAGAAGCCTGTGGTTCTTAATTGTCGGGCCAGAGCGTACGGTGCAGGGCGGCGACCTGTTCCGGCGGCAGGCGCGGCACCCGGTCGATCGTCAGGATGCCGTTCTGTTCGTGCTCGACGTCGGTCAGCTGGGTGTAGCACAGCCCGGCGAGGAAGGGCAGCGAGGCCAGTCCCTCCATCAGCGTGCGATAGCGCTGCGCCAGTTCGTCATCGTTGCGCACATTGCCGTAGGCGTCGTAGAGGCGGTCGCGCCGCCGCTCGGGGCGCTCCGGCGCCAGCAGGTAGCCGCCGACTTCCGAAAACACGATCGGCTGGCCGCGGTATTGGGCGCCGGGCAGGAACAGCGCCTTGCCCTTGTGCCAGCCCTTCTCCGGGGGCAGGCCGGTCAGCCGCGTGCTGGCATAGCGTTCGAGCAGCGCTTCGACCGGATGCGAATAATCGTGGATCGTGCAGACGTCGGTCACGTCGGTATGCTGCCAGCCGTCGTTGTCGATCACGGGGCGGGTGGAGTCGACCAGGCGCGTGCGCGATACCATCCGTTCCAGGAAATCGTGCTGGTGCGGATGGCGGGTGAGTTCGGGAAAACCGAAGCTTTCCACCACCGGCACCCAGGCCACGATAGCCGGGTGGTTGGCGTCGCGCATGACGGCGCGCAGCCACTCGATTTCGAGCCGCTCTTCGGATTCCTCCGACCAGGAGCGCGCGTTCGGCATTTCTTCCCACACCATCAGGCCGAGCCGGTCGCACCAGTAGAGCCAGCGCTCGTGTTCGATCTTCTGGTGCTTGCGCACGCCGTTGAAGCCGAAACGCTTGGCCCACACCACGTCGGCGCGCAAGGCGTCGTCCGAGGGCGCGGCGAGCAGGGTGTCGGGCCAGTAGCCCTGGTCGAGCGCCATCAGCAGGAACGTGCGCTTGCCGTTCAGGTGGAACCAGCCGTCCTTCAGTTCGATCGAGCGCAGGCCCACGTACGACTCGACGCTGTCCACCAGTTGGCCGCGGTGCAGCAGGCGTACCCGCAGGCCGTACAGGTGCGGCGCCTTCGGCGACCACGGCTTCGGGTCGGGGATGCGGGTGCGCAGCTCGAGGCTGGCGCTGCGGCTGGCCGTGCGCGTACTGGCGCAGACCCAGGTCGAATCGAGGTCGTCGAGCACGTCGAGCTCGGCCTCCCACTCGCTGAAGGGGCCGTGCAGGTGGACCGCGAGGGCAAGCGTGCCGTCCGGGTGGGCTTCGGTCGCGCGCAGGTAATCGATGCGCAGGGCCGCCACCGGCTCGATCCAGACGTTTTGCCAGATGCCGCTGGTGCAGTAGTAATAGATGCGCACCGGCGTGCCGGACGAGGACTGCTTGCCGCGCGGCTGGTAGGGGTCCTGGCGGTCTTCGACGCGCACCGTCACCCGGTTCTGGCCGGGGCGCAGGTAGGGCGCGATGTCGAACGAGAACGGCACGTGGCCGCCCCGGTTGCGGCCCGCCACGCGGCCATTGACCCAGACGTCGGCACGGTAATCGACGGCGCCGAAATGCAGCAGCAGGGCGCCGCTGTCCCAGCCGTCGGGCACGTCGAAACTTCGGCTGTACCACATGACTTCGTGGATCTCGCGGCTGCCGATGCCGGACATCGTGGATTGGTAGGGGAAGGGCACGAGGATCCGCTGGGGCAGTTCGCGGCCATCGAACCAGCGCCCGGCCAGGCCGAGGTTGCCGTCGTCGAAGTCGAACTCCCACCAGCCGTCGAGGCTGGCCCACTGCTGGCGCACCATCTGCGGACGCGGATAGGGCGCGCTCGGGGTATCAAAGCTGCGCATGATGTGGATGAAACCTAGTGAGGACGGGGACTGCTGTTTGTTTTGCGCTTTCATAAAGTGTACACCCGAACCGCGCCGAACTTTCAAGCCCCTGAAGACCTCCAAACATGAGTTCACAACGCGGTTTTCCAGGCGGAGGCGGCAATGGCGCACGGACTCGACGCACGCTCGATCACCCTCTATCACGACGCCTTTTTGCAGGTGGCGGAAGGGGCTTCCGACGCACCCGAAGGCGCCAGCGGCGCCTGGGGTGCGATCGCCGCCAACCACCGATTTAATTGTTTGCTGTGGCGCGAAGAAGACAAAGCACGCCGGCAGGACGTCCCCGCTGGCGAGATCGCCGAAGGCAAGCACCGCATCGACGGCTACAACCAGCAGCGCAACGACGCCGTCGAGGCGATCGACGAAGCGATCCTCACGGCGCTGGCCGCAGTCATACCCGCAATCACGCCCGCGCCCGACGCCCGGCTGTCGAGCGAAACCGCGGGCGCCATGATCGACCGGCTCTCGATCCTCGCACTGAAGATCCACCACATGCGCGAACAGACCTTGCGCCTTGACGCGGGAGCGGCGCACGTCGAGGCCTGCGCGGCGCGGCTGGGGCGGCTCGTCACGCAGCGCATCGACCTGTCCGGCTGCCTCGACCGCCTGCTGCTCGAAGCCGGGGACGGGCGCGCCTACTTCAAGGTGTACCGCCAGTTCAAGATGTACAACGACCCGGCGCTCAATCCCTATTTGTACGGGGGGGCGCATGCGCCCCAGGCGCAGGCGCAGGGGCTGCCCGGGCCACGAGGGGCCGCATGACGGCTGTCATCGATGTCCTCATCCCCACTTGCGAGCGGCCGGCGGCGCTGGCGGTGACGCTCACGGCGCTTGCCGCCTCGAGCGCCCCGGCGATGCGCATCGTCATCTCCGACCAGTCCGAAAGCGCACCCGCTGCCGGGCAGCCCGAGGTAGCGGCCGTGCTGCGCTACCTGCGCGCGCGCGGCATCGGCGTCGACGTCTGGCGCCACCTGCCGCGGCGCGGCATGGCGGAGCAGCGCGCCTTCCTGCTGGCGCAAGTGGGTGCGCCATTCTGCCTCTACCTCGACGACGACGTGATCGTCGAACCCGACCTGCTGGCGCGCCTGCACGCGGCGATCGTCGCGCAAGGCTGTGGTTTCGTCGGCAGCGCCGTGCACGGACTGAGCTACCTTGGCCAGGTGCGCCCGGAGCAGGAACACATCGAGTTCTGGGAGGGGCGCGTGCAACCCGAAACCGTACGGCCGGGCATGCCTGCCTGGGCGCGCCATCACCTGCACAGCGCCGCCAACCTGTTCCACGTGCAGTCGCGCCTGGCACGCGGTGTCGGCTCCCGCATCGACTCCAGTATCGGCTCCAGTATCGGCTCCAGTATCGGCTCGCGCCTGTACCGGGTGGCCTGGATCGGCGGCTGCGTGCTGTTCGACAGCGCCAGGCTGCGCGATTGCGGTGGCTTCGGCTTCTGGCCGAGCCTGCCGCCGGGCCACTGCGGCGAAGACGTGCTGGTGCAACTGCGCGTCATGGAACGCTATGGCGGCTGCGGCATCCTGCCCTCCGGCGCCTATCACATGGAACTCCCCACGACCGTCACCACGCGCGACGTCGATGCGCCCTACGCCTTGCTGGCCGAGGCGGGAGACGCACATGCGCAGCCCGCGCCGACGGGGTCGCCAAATGAGCGCCAGGCAAATGAGCGCTAGCCTGATGAGCGGGGCGCCTGGCGGCGGACGATTCGCAGGCGTGCGCAAGATCGCCGTATTTCGTCCGAATGCCGTGGGCGATTTCGTGTTTGCGCTGCCGGCGCTGCATGCGCTCAAGCGTGCTTATCCGGACGCGGAACTGGTCCTGCTCGGGCTGCCATGGCACGCCGCATTCCTCGAAGGGCGGCCCGGCCCGGTGGACCGGGTGATCGCGGTGCCGCCGATGGCCGGCGTCGGCTTGCCGCCGGATGTGCCCGACGGCGGCGCGGCGCAGCGCTTTGTGCGGGCAATGCGCGGCGAAGGCTTCGATATCGCATGCCAGATGTACGGCGGCGGCAGGTATTCGAACCCCCTGGTCGCTTCCTTCGGCGCGCGCTTGACGATCGGGTTCAGGGCCGACGGGGCGCCGCCGCTCGACCGCTGCGTGCGCCATGCGGAGCCGAACAATCGGCGCCTGGCCCTGCTCGAAGTCGCCGCGCTGGCAGGCGCCTGCGAGGTGACGCTGGGGCAGGAGCTGGCGGTCACGCCGGCCGACCGCGATGAGGCTGCGCGCGTCCTGTCGGAATCCGGCGCAGGGCCTGTGCTGCCGCCGCTGGTGCTGCTGCAGCCTGGTTCGACCGATCCGCGGCGCTGCTGGCCGGCGGCTTCGTTCGCGGCCGTGGGCGACGCACTCGCGCGCATGGGCGCACAGGTTGCGGTGAACGGCACCGCAGCCGAAGCGCCGCTCGTAGGCCGCGTGACCGACGCGATGGAAGCGCGAGCCATCGACCTGTCCGGCAAGCTGGGCCTGGGCGGGCTGTGCGCGCTGATCGAAGGGGCCGCGTGCGTGGTGTCGAACGATACCGGCCCCTTGCACCTGGCGCTGGCGATCGGCACGCCCGCTGTCGGCATGTTCTGGCTGACCAACCTGATCGACGGCACGCCCTTGCGCCAGGGGCTGCTGCGGGCCGCGCTGTCGCTGCGCCAGGAATGCCCGGAATGCGGCGCGCCCAACCTGAGCAGCCGCTGCGCCCACGATGCCAGTTTTGTCGCCGACGTGCCGGTCGGGCAGGTCGTCGCCATGGCGGCGGAGATATTGCATGCACGCCGAGGCGGCGTGGCGTGACGTGTCGCTTTCAATGAGCGCTCTCAATGAGCGCTCTCAACGAGCCTACCAGTAAGGCCACATCCCCGCCGTGCGCTGGCGTCCCGGATCGGTGCCGGCCAGGAGTGCGCGCGCGTGCTGCAAGACGGCGGCCGAGCGCTGGGCGTCGGGGTCCCAGATGCAGCGGTGCTTGTCGCGGTCGAGCGGCGCCCAGCGGGCGATGTCGGCCTTGCTGAAGATAACCACGCTTTTCAGGCGCAAGCCCGCGGCGATATGGGACACGCCGGTGTCGTTACAGACCAGCAGGCGCGCGTTCTTCATGAGCGCGGCCATCGCGCCGATCGAGATCGGCGCGGCTGCATTCACGGCCGGCGCCTGCATGTGGCTTGCGACTTCGTTCGCGAGGTCGGCCTCGTCGGCCGAGCCGGTCAACACCACGCCGACGCCGAATTCGGCGGCAAGCCGGTCCGCCACTTCGGCAAAGCGCTGCGCTGGCCAGCATTTGTCGCGCTTGCGGGCGCCGGGGTGCACGCAGATGTAACTGCCGGGCACCAGGCCGGCCGCAATGCCGCTGGCCTCGAGCTCCTTCCGGTCGTCCTGGGCCAGCGGGAATTCGAGATAGTCGCCGACTGCGCTGGCGCCGAGGCGCTCGACCAGCCGCAACAGGCGGTCCGATTCGGCGCCCACCTTCGGATAGGGACACAGGACGGTGTGTTCCGTGTTCACGGCCTCGCCATCGCAGTACCCGGCCATCGCCTGGGCACCGAAACCGGCCACGATGTCGTTCGTGACGGCGCCGTTGCCGTGCAATTGCAGGGCCAGCGTCGCCCGCCGCCCGCAGAGGCCGGCGTAGAAGGGTGTGAGTTCCTCGTGGCGCATCGATTGTTCCGGCAACATCGGATGGCCGGGAAAGGCGACGAAGTCGTCGATATACGTGTGGAAGCGCCTGGCGAACTGGCGTGCCCACGGCAGGCCGACCAGGGTGATGCGCGCTTGCGGCAGTGAAGTGCGCAGGGCCCGCAGCGCGGGCACCGCACACAGCATGTCGCCCAGGTGCAGCGCGCGAAACACGAGGACGGATTCGACCTCGAGCCGATGCAAGAGTGGACGCCGGGACACCGTTACCTCCGTTGGGGTTTCGTTAGACGTTCTTGAGGCTTGATGTTTAATGCCGCAGCAAACGGTCCAGCACGTTGCGGGTGATGCGCTCGACCCTGCGGTCGCGCCCGTCCGCCAGCACCTGCGCCCAATCGGTCGTGCCGGCCGAAAAGACGGTGCCGTTCCGCTCGAACAGGCCGAGCGTCGCCGCATGCACGCCTTCGCCGGCGGCGTGGCGCTCGCGCGGCGGCAATTCCTGCCAGCGGCGATCGAGCGGGCAGGCGGCGAGCAGCTGGTAGGTGTCGGGTGTGCCGGTTTCGTCGGCCCAGGCCGACAGGGTGGCCGTTCCGCTGGCGCGATCGAAGGTATCGAGGGGCGCGCCATCGCATTCGTAGCCGGCAAGCGGCGGCCAGGTGTCGGCGCCGAAAGCGTCGCCGCGCGCCAGGCCCGTTCCTTCGAATACCCAGTGGTCCGGCTGCTGCACGATGAAGCCGGACGTGTGGCGTGCACCGTCCCACCAGCCCCCGCCGTGGCGGTAACTGACGCCGGCCAGCCGGTCTTCGGGCCGTCCGGCGCCGCGCGCCGGCCACCAGTGGTCGAACGCACCGCGCGGCCCGCCCTGGTGGCAGGCGAGCGCGCGTCCATCGTCGACCAGGTGCACGCGCCACCAGCACAGGTTGGCGGCGAAGAAGGCGAGGTTGCCGCCGCTGGCGACGAAGTCCTCGACGGCGTCGCGCGTGGGCCCGGTCCAGTATTCGTCGTGGCCGGCCGACACCAGCAGCCGGTAGCGCAGCGGCAGGCCCGGGTCGGCATGGATGTCGAGGTCGGTGCAGAACTCCGGGGTATAACCCTGGCGCGCCAGCCAGCGGATGAAGCGGCCGTCCCAATGGGCAAAGGTCTGGCGTGCCGAGGTGGCGTCGTAATGGTCGGGTGCGCCCCAGGTCGGGCCGCCGATGCCCCCGCCGGGCCGGCACAGCGAAACCCGGGCGCCGGGCGGTTCGCTTGAAACCGGCGGGTTGGCGTAGTAACAGCCGCCGCCGCTGAAATTATAGGCATGGTAGGTGGCCAGCGGCAGCTTGTAGAGCATGCCGCCGCGCTGTCCACCGTGCTCGCCGCGCCCGGCGCCAGCGCGGTGGCCGCGCACCACGAACAGGGCCGTGGCGGAGTCGAGCGCGAGCGAGAGCGGCACCTTGCCTTCGGCTTCCTCGAGGTGCGCGATGTACACGCCGGATGCCCAGTGCGCCGGTACCGGGAACTCGTAGGCGGGCCAGCCCCAGTCGTCGCCGGCGCCGCGCTCGCGTGCGCGCTCGCCCGGCAGCCAGGACGAGCTGTGCAGCAGTTCGAAGCCATCGCGCCAGCGGTAGACGTGCACGCGAAAGCGCCGGCTGTCGGTGGCGACGTGCAGCACCAGCCGCTCGCCAGGCAGCACGCTGGCGCGGCCGGGATAGGCACGGATCATTCGGGCAGCTCCGGCAGATCCAACTGAGCGCGCTTCCTTACCAGGTAGGGCGGCATCGCCAGCGCATGCAGGGGCATGCGGCGGAACGAGGCGACCGCCTGCGCCGGCGTTTCGACGATCGGCTCGTCCTTGCCGTTGAACGATGTGTTGAGCAATACCGGCACGCCGGTGCGTTGGGCAAAGCCTGTCAGGAGCGCACGCAGCAGCGGGTCGTCGTCCGGGCCCACGGTCTGCAGCCGTGCCGTGCCGTCCACGTGGGTGATCGCGGGCACGGTGCCGGCGCGGCCTGGCCTGACGGGAGCCGCGAATTGCATGAAGGGAGAAGCGCCGGGAACGTCGAAATATTCATCGGCGTGCTCGGCCAGCACGACCGGTGCAAGCGGGCGGAACCATTCGCGCTGCTTTACCCGTGCATTGATCCAGTCGCGGATATGGCTGCGGCGCGGGTCGCCCAGGATGCTGCGGTGCCCGAGCGCGCGCGGACCGAATTCGCTGCGTCCCTGGTACAGGGCGACCACCTTGCGTGCGCACAGCAGGTCGAGCATCCGCTCACGCAGGGCGTCCTGGTCCGGAATGCGTTCGACGATCAGGTCGGGGACGTCCGCCAGCGCCGCGGCGATGGCGCCAGGCCGGGGCTGCGGCCCGAGGTAGTCGTCGCGCCAGCGGTAGTCGCAGGGCGCACGGGCCAGTTCCACCAGGCCGTACAGCGCGCAGCCGAGCGCGGTGCCGGCGTCGCTCGGCGCCGGCGGGATGAACACACGCCGGAATGGGGTCTCGCGCAGCAGCCGTTCGTTGGCCGAGCAGTTCAGGGCGGTGCCCCCGGCGAAACACAGGTTGTCGATGCCGGTGGCGCCGTGCAGCCAGCGGGCGACGGCCAGCAGCGCGTCCTCGAAGGCGCGCTGGCCCGCCGCGGCCAGGTTGGCGCACTCGGAAAAGCTGATGCCGGGCGTGCCGTAGCGGAAGCGTCCGCGCTCGGCCAGCAGGCTGCGCCAGGCGGGCGGGATCGTCACGTGGCAGCCGTCGACCGCGAGCGGCGGCAAGCCAAGCGCACGCGCATCGCCGTGCGGCGCCAGTCCCATCACCTTGCCTTCGTTGCCTTCGCCGGGGAACAGGGCCTGGGTCAGCAGGAAGTAGAACATGCCCAGGCCCACGAGGCGGGTGTCGTCGCGGTCCCACAGCTGCTTGGCGATGCAGTCGACCCGTTCGCGTGTCGCCGTGTAGAACGAGGACACTTCGCGCCAGTCGCCGGGCACGCTCCCGGCCCCATCCCAGTGTTCGGTGAATTCGGCGGCGGGGCTGCCCTGGCCGTCGACGACCATGACGGCCGCCTCGCGAAACGGCGACGGGTGAAAGACGCTGTACAGGTGCGCGAGGTGGTGCGAAATCCGTGCGCGCCGGCAGCCGGGCGCCAGCACCAGGGTGTCAAGCAGCTCGGCCTCGTAGTCGGGCAGGGCATCGATTTCGGCGTCCGACGAAAAGCATTCGACCAGCACGTCGATCGGCCTGTCCAGCCCCGGAAGGGACGGGGAATAATGCTGGCGCAGGTCGCCTGGTTTGCCCCAGTGGTGCTTTTGCCGGGTGAGCCGTTCTTTCTGGATCGCCCACGCCAGCTGGGAGCCGCGCATCAGGCAGATGCTCGCGTCCTGGGTGCGGTTTATGCCGAGCACAACGGGTGCATCGTCCATCGTCTTCTCCCCGGTTTTTATTGAAGGATGCAGCGATCCAGTCAGCACTTGGAGCGCCATGCAGGGTGAATAGTTCGGACTGCCGCACGCGGCTGATGCAGGTCGGGAAAACAGCGAAATGACGAAACTTGGCGGGATGATCGCGGTCAGAAGCGGCAGCAACCGTGCAGCGGACGCAAGGCCGGACGCATGGCGCCGGCTCGCGGTATGATGGTCTACCGACCTTTCCTTGACCTCCGACATGCTGCACACGCCCCCGACCTTCACGCCGCTGATGGCGCCCCAGCTGCACGCCGACCCTTTGAACTTCCTGTTCCATGGCGGACGCCTGCTGGTGCGCGAGCACGACGCGGCGCTGCCGGATGCCGCCACCCTCGCTGCGCTCGACCTCGATCCTGCCAACGTCCAGCCGGTCGGGCTGCTGGGCGAGCGCTATTGCCAGGCCGGCTGGCTCGAGGACGACGCTGTGCCGGAGGGCTACGCCTGGCGCGGCCTGCGTTCGCTGTTTTTCGGGGAGTTCGACGAGTCGATGGCGGGCCTGGCCGGACGCGCGGCGCAGATCGCGGAATGGGCGCGCACCCACCGCTTCTGCGGCGCCTGCGCGCAGCCGATGGCGCGGGTAGCGCACGAGCGCAGTTTTAAGTGCGGCAACTGCGGCCACCTGGCCTACCCGCGCATCTCGCCGGCGATGATGGTCCTGATCCGCAAGGGCGACAGCGTGCTGCTGGCGATGCACGTGGCTTCGCCGACGAAGCGTTTTACGCCACTGGCGGGTTTCCTGGAGGCGGGCGAATCGATCGAGGAAGCGATCCACCGCGAGGTGTACGAGGAAGTGGGGCTGCGGGTGAGCAACCTGCGGTATTTCGCGAGCCAGTCATGGCCCTTCCCGCATTCGCTGATGATTGCCTTTACCGCGGACTACGCGGGCGGCGAGATCCGGGTCGACCCGCTTGAAATCGCCGAGGCGCGCTGGTTCGGCCCCGGCGACGAGTGGCCGGAGCGCGTGCCGCACATCTCGGTCTCGAGCGTGCTGGTCGACGCGCACCGGCCACCGTCACTTTAGGCTGCCGGCGCGGTGCGCACCTCGACCGCCGTGACGGCTGCGGCAGGCGCCGCCGGGGGATGGTCGGTATCGTCCGGACGGGTACCCGTGCTGCGCAGCTGCACCGCGCGCTGCAGCAGGTCGAACCAGAACGGCGCACCGAACAGCGTCGTGGCGGCGGTCACGAACCAGCCGGCGGCCTGCAGCGCAAAGGCACTGTTGAACACCGGCGGGAAGCTGGACCAGCCGACCGGCAGGACCAGCAGTTGTTGCAGCGTTTGCGCGTCGAGCGCGCCGGGCACGGCCCCGATGTGCGCCGCCAGCTGCGGCTGCTGCCACAGGGCCCGGAACAGGGCGATGCTGTCGATGTTGAACAGGATTGCCAGCAGCAGCGACAGCAGGAACGAGATCAGGAGCTGGCGCCGCTTGTAGTGGCCCGACACGCGCTGCATGGCGTTGTCGAACCAGCTCGCCACCGAGCGCTGGAAACGTTCCAGGTCGCCGCCCGCACGCGCATGCAGGGCCTGCAGCGCCAGCCGCACCTGCGGATCGTCGACCGCGTCGATATCGGCCCGCAGGCGCGCGAAGTCGCCCGGTATTTTCTGGATGCTGTCGATCAGGGCCATCGCGAAATGCGCGGGTTCGACGTAGGAGGGCCGGGCTGCAAGGCTGCGTTCGTCGACCCGGCTGCCGTCACTGTGCGGATTGACGAGCGGATGGGCGTAGACGGCCTGCGCCAGTGCCTCGAAACGCGGGTCGTTGAGCATGCTTTTGATACCCGCCAGCAGCGTGTTGGCGCGCAGCCGGAAGGCCGCCGCCAGCGCTTCCTGCACGGTGGCGACGATCAGCGCCACCGTCCCGTAACAGAACGTCAATCCGATTGCCACTTCCAGTACCGAGCTTCCGAACATGGGCCGCCTCCATGGGTTAGGATCCTTTGTTCACGCTAGCGCAAGGGTGTGGCGGATGAGTTCGGTTTGCTCAAGAAAACAGCAGCGACCGAGCGCATCCGCGCATTTTCTATATACTGGCGGCAATCGCATTTTTAGGCGCATTTTGAAGCGCATTGTTAAGGTTCCCATGTCAGACAAAGAAGCATTCACCGAACACGACTGGCGTCGTTTGCTGAGCAGCCTCGGTGAGGATCCGGATCGTCCCGGCCTGCACGAAACGCCGGCGCGCGTGACCAAGGCCTGGAAGCATTGGACCTCCGGCTACGGCCAGGACCCGGTCGCTGTGCTCAAGGCATTCGAAGACGGCGCCGAGGAGTACAACGAGCTGATCGTGGTGCGCGGCATCCCGGTTTACAGCCACTGCGAACATCACCTGGCGCCGTTCTTCGGCAAGGCGACGGTCGGCTACCTGCCGAACGGGAAGATTGTCGGGTTGTCCAAGCTGACCCGCCTGGTGGATATTTTCTCCAAGCGCCTGCAGGTGCAGGAACGCATGACGATCCAGATCGCCAACGCGCTGATGGAAGTGCTGGAGCCGAAAGCGGTCGGCGTGGTCATCAAGAGCCGCCACCTGTGCATGGAAAGCCGCGGCATCCGCACCCCCGGCGAAGAAACCATCACCTCGGCGATGCTGGGCGAGTTGCAGCCGAACCTGGGCCTGCGCACCGAATTTTTAGCCCTCGCGCGCGACTAAGAGTAGCCCTCGCGCGCGACTAAGAGCCTGCGCGCGCACCCAAATTCGACGCCCGCGCGAATAATCCGGGAACCTGTTCCGCATCGCCGCCTCCAACCTGATTTGGGGGGCGAAGATGTCACGGCCAGAATTCCCCAGCGATATCTCGCGGGAAGACTTCGAACGGGTGCGCCCGATGCTCGAGGCGGCGCGCCGCAAGACGCGCCCGCGCAAGCACGACCTGTACGACGTGTTCTGCGCGGTGCTGTATTTTCTCGATAGTGGCGTCGCCTGGCGCAGCCTGCCGCCGGCGTTCCCGCCGTGGCGCACGGTGCACGAATATTTCACCCAGTGGACGCTGACGCGCGGTGACGAGTCCGGGCTGCTCGAGCGCGCGCTCGAACAAGCCGGCAAGGCGGCCATGATCGCGCCGCTCCACAAGCGCATGGGCCAGCCCGCCGCGGTCGATGCCGATTCGCAGCCCGCGGCGACGGGGTGACCGCGCGCGGCGAGGCGCGGCTTTACGTCGCCCGCATCAACCTCATTGCGCCCGCATCCCGCCCGCCGCCGTTTTTGCCGGCGCCGGCAGGCGGGCGCGCGCGCGAGGCGGCATAATCGGGTCATCGACATTCTTCATCAGGAGGGCGCATGAAAACCACCCAACTCGGCGGCGCCGGACCGCGCGTTTCCCAACTCGGCCTCGGCTGCATGGGCATGTCCGACCTGTACGGGCCGGCCGACCGCTACGAGAGCATCGCCACCATCCACGCCGCGCTTGACGCTGGCGTCACCCTGCTCGACACCGGCGACTTCTACGGCATGGGGCACAACGAACTGCTGATCCGCGACGCGCTGGTGGGGCGTTCGCGCGACCAGGCCGTCATCAGCGTCAAGTTCGGCGCGCTGCGCGGACCCGACGGCGCCTGGATCGGCTACGACGCACGGCCGCAGGCGGTGAAAAATTTCGCCGCGTATTCGCTCAAGCGGTTAGGGGTCGACCACATCGACATCTACCGCCCGGCCCGGCTCGATCCCAGCGTGCCGATCGAGGAAACGGTCGGCGCCATCGCCGAACTGGTCAAGGCCGGCTACGTGCGCCACATCGGCTTGTCGGAAGTGAGCGCGGCGACGCTGCGGCGCGCGCACGCCGTGCATCCGATCAGCGACCTGCAGATCGAGTACTCGATGATTTCGCGCGGCATCGAAGCGGCCATCCTGCCAGCGGCCCGCGAGCTCGGCATCGGCATCACTGCCTACGGCGTGCTGTCGCGCGGGCTGATCAGCGGCCACTGGTCGAAGCAGCGCGAAGGCGAAAAAGATTTTCGCGGCCAGCTCAGCCCGCGCTTCCAGGGTCCCAACCTCGACGCCAACCTGGCACTGGTCGAACGGGTGCGCATAATCGCCGGCGAAATGGGGGCCAGCGTTGCGCAGGTAGCCATCGCGTGGGTGCTGGCCCAGGGCGGCGACATCGTCCCGCTGGTCGGCGCGCGTTCGCGCGAACGGCTCGGCGAAGCGCTTGGCGCGGTCAACCTGGTGCTGTCCAAGGCCGACCTGGCGAAACTGGCCGAGGCCATGCCGCCGGCAGCGGTGGCCGGCGAGCGCTACAACCCGCAGCAGTTGGCGCATCTCGACAGCGAGAGGGGTAATGCGGACTGAATAGCCGTCGTCCTCGCGCACGCGGGGACCCAATTTTTACTCGACGTGGTGACGTCATCCTTGGTCGGTTCGCACGCAAATTGGGGGAAACGCA